>DASRAT010000514.1:0-17655 GCA_035638015.1 Gemmataceae bacterium
TGCGACGGCCGACGTCAATTTTTGGTCGCAGCGGCTGGCCAACATTGAAGCCGATGTGATATGCGTCGGCCACACCCACAAGCCGTATGTCCTTGAAATCGGCGACAAATTGGTGATCAACCCGGGCAGCGTGGGCCAACCACGCGACGGCGACCCGCGGGCCTCGTATGCTGTCCTGGAAGACAACCGCGTGGAGCTGAAACGCATCGAGTATGACGTGGAGGCAACAGTTCGGTCGATCCAGGAAAGCGGGCTGCCGGAGCCGGCCAAGGCATTGTCGGCGGAGATTTATCGCGGCGGCGGTCTGGCCAAAAGTAACGGCGTGGCGATGAAACAATAGGCCCTGTTCCCACATACCGCGTGGGAACGCACTGCAACGACGCTCTGCGTCGTCACTTGCGACTTGGTTGGCTGGGAGGCGGGGCATGTCTGAGGCCGATTGGCTGAACTCAACCGACCCGGCGGCAATGCTGCGCTCTCTGATTGGCCGCTATTCCGCGCAAAAACGGCGCGGGGAGACCGTTGATTTTGAGCGGCTTCGCCTGTTCGGTTGCGCTTGTTGTCGTCGGGTTTGGGATTTGCTTGACGACGATCACCACAAGTCGGTCGAATTGATCGAACAGTATGTAAGGACTCCGACGCCTACCGGACTGGTGGCCGCGCGGAGAATGCGGAGGGCCGCTGGGAATCAGGCAGGGAGCGAATATGATCGTTTAAGCCGATCGGTTCCTCGTGACCGCCGTGCCTGTCTAGCAGCATGGGCTCGAAACGTCGCCTCGAGTGCGGTTTGGGAAGCGGCGAACAAGAAACCCACAAAGGCGGCAAACTGTCATCGTAGTGTGGCCGAGGCCGTACACTCAATCCGGTTGGCCGAGGGAGCCACGGCGAACGGACCTGATCCAGGGTATATCGGTTACCAATTACCCTCCGACGGGGAAATGGTTGCCCAAGCTCGGTTGCTCCGTGAGGTCGTGGGTAATCCATTCGCTCGCATGTGAGGCATGTGCATGGCGAACGCGATATTAGATCACACTATGCGTTGCGGTAGTGCGTTCCCACACAGAGCGTAGGTACAAGGTGAAAGGTGATAAATGAGCCATACAACCACGCCCGTGTCGGCGTCCGCCGGTTTCGTCGAAGAAGTGCTCCTGGAAGGGCACATTATCGACTCCTTGCTCTTGCCCAAGGTCCTGGATGAAATCCTGACCCGCGGCGGCACCTATACCCTGCGTGACATTCGCATTGGCACCAAACAGACCGACACCAGTTTCGCCCGCGTGGCAGTGCAGGCCCCAACGGCCAACGTGCTGCGTGACATCCTGGACGCCATCCACGACCACGGGGCCGTGCCGTCCAACACGCAGGATTGCCGCGTGGTGGACGCCGACATGGACGGCGCTTTTCCCGAAGGCTTTTACAGTACCACCAATTTCCGCACTCAAATCCGCCTCGGCGGTGAGTGGATTGAAGTCGAAAACCAGGAAATGGACTGCGGCGTCCTGATCGATCCCGAAGGCGGCGCGGCGAGTTGCATTCCGATGGCTCTGGTCAAGAAAGGCGACAAGATCGTCGTCGGCCGTCAGGGCTTGCGTGTGTTGCCGGCGGAAACTTCCCATCGGCAAAACCTTTTCGAATTCATGGCCAGTCCGGTGTCGAGTGAGAAACCTAAAGGCGTGACGGTGCGCGAGATCGCCGCGGCCATGAAACGCACCAAGGCGGCCGGCGAGAAAATACTGGCCGTGCTCGGCCCGGCAGTCGTCCACACCGGCAGTGTTGACCATATCTGCCGGCTTATTCGCTCCGGTTTTCTCAACATTCTCTTCGCCGGCAACGCATTAGGGACACACGACATTGAGCAATCGATCTACGGCACAAGTTTGGGTGTCTCCCTCGACCGCGGCCTGCCCGCCGAGGAAGGCCACGAGCATCACCTGCGGGCGATCAACACCATTCGCCGGGCCGGCAGCATCAAAAACGCGGTAGACAAGGGCATCCTCAAAAGCGGCATCATGTACGAGTGCATCAAGCACGAGATTCCTTATGTGCTGGCTGGCAGCATCCGCGACGACGGGCCGTTGCCGGACGTGGTCACCGACGCGCTTGGTGCTCAGCAACAGATGCGCGATTTGGTTCAGGGCGTCGGCTTTTGCTTAATGATGGCCACAGCGCTGCACGCGATTGCCACGGGCAATTTGTTGCCGGCGTGGGTCAAGGTGGCGTGCGTGGACATCAATCCGGCGACGGTGACGAAGTTGACGGATCGGGGAAGTATTCAGACTGTGGGCGTGGTAACCGATGCGGAGCCGTTTTTGCGGGCGCTGGTGACGGAATTGGGCGTTTAGCTGCGCTGCGATTGACGGGTAATCAAACGATATTCACTGGGTAAGACGCAATGTAAATGTCGATCTGCTCAAACCGCTCCATCAAGGTCGCCTTGAAATAGACAAAAAACTCTTGGTTGGCCTCGTTGTCCTCCACATCGACGCTGATTCGCAAAAGCTCGTCTTGATAGCGAGTGCCTTCGTGAACCCACGTGCCGCGAACATTGCTCGGGAACGAAGATAAGGCATGAAACTGCGCGATTAACTCTTCTAATGTCTGTTCGAACTTTTCAGGGCTTACCGGTTGGCCGTTGTTGTGTTTGAGTGGCAAGAGTATCTCGTAGCGTCTTTTCAGCATAGTCAATGCCCCCTCGGCCCAACTCGTCGTAGCTCACTCCCATTTCATTAAGCAGTTCCAGGGCCGGTTCCGGCACCATGTAAACACGATCGGCGTAGCAATCGATGCGGCCGCGGCGGGCCAGTTCCAATAGCGCGCTGGCGTGCTTGACTTTATCGGTAATTTGGATTTTGACCATTTGCATGGAGCAATACCTCCGCGGCTCGGCATGAACCGGCCAGGTGATTATAATGGATTGATTGCGCTTTTCGCCAGTCCATGTTCGAGGATGCCACATGCGACCCCACCCGCGTATCCTGATGTGTCCGCCGGACCACTATGGCATCGAATACGAAATTAATCCCTGGATGAGCCGCAGTCGCGGCAGCACGCCCGACCGCGCCAAAGAACAATGGCAAGCCTTGCACGACGCACTTGTCGGCCTCGGCGTGCAGGTCGAGTTGATGGAGCCGCAAAAGGGCCTTCCCGATTTGGTGTTCACCGCCAACGCGGGGTTAATGTTCAACAACCGCTTCTTCAGCTCGCGTTTCCGCCACGAAGTCCGCGCTCGTGAAACGCCTTTCAACGACGCCTGGTTTGCCGCCCACGGCTTTCAAGTCGAGCATCTACCCGAAGGCACCTTTTTCGAGGGGGCCGGCGACGCTTTATTTTGCGGTGAAACTCTGTTCGCCGGCTATCGCATTCGCAGTGATGTCAACGGCCATCAGTGGCTCGGCAAAACCCTCGGCAAGCAAGTGTTGCCGCTCGAATTGGTCAACCCGCACTTCTATCATCTCGACACTTGCTTTTGCCCGCTGGCCCCCGGCGAAGCGATTTATCATCCAGCGGCGTTCGACGCCTATGGGCGTAAGGTGATCGAGAGTCACATTGGCAAGTTGATTGTGGTGCAGGACAGCGACGCCAAGCGGTTCGGCTGCAACGCCGTGGTGGTCGGCAAAACGGTGATTGTCAACGCCGGCTGCGAGAAATTAACGACGGATTTGCAGGCGCGCGGTTACAAGACGATTACGGTGGAATTGGATGAGTTTCTCAAGGCCGGCGGCAGCGCCAAGTGTTTGACGCTGCGCCTTGATGGAGAAGAAGCCGCAACCTGGTAGGAACCCCGCTTGCGGTTTCGCGCTCACCACACCAAATCCACCCGCGGACAAGGCCGCGGCGCCCGCAATTCCGCGAGCATGGTCACAACGACAAACACCAGCGCCCAGAAATGCAGCCAGAAGGCCCAGCAATACCACCGCGTGTGGACCACAGATTGGTGCAGCATGCCACGCTCAATCGCTTCCACTTTTTTAGTCTTGGCGATCTCCGCATCAGAACGAGACGTTTTCGAGAGTTTTTCCAAGTCCGCCAGCGCCTTATTTTGCCGGTCAATTTGTTTTTCCAGATCGGCATTTGCCTGTTGCTCAAAGGGAAAGCCGCGCAAGTTGAACAGCAACAAAAACGCGAATGACACCAGGGTGACAATCGCCAGCGCCGGCCAGCGCCAGCGGGCATATTGCTGAATCTTCGGCGGCAAGAAGCGCTGCACGAATGTCAAACCCACCACCGCTCCCGCCAGGACAAAATTGGCGAGCCAAGTCAGCAAATAGAACAGCAGCAGCACGCCAAAACCGGGATTCAATGGTCCTGGGGCGGAGTCGGTCTTGTCATCTTTTGGCACGGGCCGGTCCGTCAAGGACATCTTGGATTCTTTGTCGCTGGAAACGCTGTTAAAAACCGCTTGCCAGGCGTTCTGTGAATCGACCCAGACGCCGCCGGGGTAATAGCCCACCCACGGGAAAAAGCTCAGCACAAAGATCAAAAACAACGCCGCCACGGGGACGTACTGCGTGCACCGCGGGCTGATCCACACCGAGAATCGGCCCGTGTGTTCTGTTGGCACAGGCTCTGGCGGCGGTGCGCTAGCCGCGGGCGGCGGCGAGCCGGCGGCAGCGGGCGGGGGTGAAGCGGCGGGTTGCGGAGCGGGCGCCGGCGGCACCAAGGGCCCTGACGGCAACGCCGGCGCCGTGAAGGTGTTGGCACACAAGGGACACTTCATCATCTGGCCGGCGTATTGCTCCATGATCGTGAGCTTGCGCTGGCAATTGGGGCAAAGGATTTCCATGGATAGGCTGGCCACTCAGGTCGTTTAGGTTGAAGGGCACGCTGACGAGTCTAATCAATCGGCGAGCGATTGCCAATGGTGAAGCCGCTGTAGAATACACAATCAGGATTGGACCTGTCGCAGCGCTTTGGGCAGATGCGTCAACAGATCGGTGGCAATCATCCCCACCTCGCCGGCTTCCGTCTTGGCCAAATCGCCTGCCAAACCGTGGACATACGCCCCCAGCTGGGCTGCCGCGAATGGCTCCAATCCCTGGGCCAAGAGCGCCGCGATCAAACCGGTCAGCACATCGCCGCTGCCGGCCGTCGCCATGCCGGGGTTGCCGGTGGTGTTTTCAAAAATGCGTTGGCCGTCGGTGACCACTGTGTGGTGTCCCTTGAGAAGCAGCACCAGGCCATTTTCCGCGGCGAAGGCAGTAGCAAGTTCGCGGCGATGAGCCTGGACCGTGGCGGTGTCAAGATTAAGCAACCGGCTGAACTCGCCGGGGTGCGGCGTC
The DNA here is from genome assembly GCA_035638015.1 of Gemmataceae bacterium. Lineage (GTDB taxonomy): Bacteria > Planctomycetota > Planctomycetia > Gemmatales > Gemmataceae > DASRAT01. The sequence goes on from DASRAT010000514.1 coordinate 5,280, forward strand.
AAAATCAGCGGAAACGAACGCTTCAAACTCGGCGTGTTTTGCACAAAAGCGTTGAGCCCGTCGGCGTCAAGAACTAGCGGCGCCTGAAAACGATTGAGTAGTGCGGTGAGCAGCACTGTCATCGAGGACCCGTGGCCCAAACCCGGGCCAATGGCGACGACGTTATTGCCGCCGGCCAGGGTGAGAATGTCGTTTTCCGCCGAGCGATCAAGGCGGCCGTCGGTGTCCTGCGGCAGCGCTGCCGTCATGTAACACGGATTGCCCGCGGCCACAATCGGCAGAATCTCGCGTGGCACGGCAACACGCACCAGGCCCGCCCCGCCGCGCAACGCCGCGCTGCCGCACAACACAGCGGCGCCAGACATGCCGCGGCTGCCAGCCACGACCAGGACACGGCCGTAGGTTCCCTTATTGCTGTCCGCGGCTCGCTGCGGCAATTTGGGGACTTCGGTGACAATTTGCAGATTTGCAGGCGGCTTATTCATGGGATCAATCGTCCAAAGTGTTTCGCGGCGTCTTCTATATACATCATAGAATGCAAACGAGTAGCGCATTACCCGGTCGCTTACGCGACTCGGCTCGCCAAGTGAGAAAACGCATGTTTCCAACCATTCAGGCCGCGTCCGAAGCCATTCGCTCCGGCCAGTCCACGCCGATTGATCTGCTCGACCAATGTTTGCAGCGGACCGACAAATACGAAGACAAGATCAAGGCCTGGGTCTACCTCGACCGCGACGGAGCCCGCGAACAGGCGGAAAAGCTGACCGCCGAGCTAAAGGCCAGGCAGAATCGCGGACCACTGCACGGCATTCCCATCGGCATCAAGGACATCATTGACGTTTTCGACATGCCGACGGCGGCCGGCTCGAAGCTATGGGCCAACAGCATCGCCCGAGAAGACGCGGACCTGGTCAAAAAACTGCGACAAGCGGGCGCAATCATCATGGGGAAATTGACGACCACGCAATATGCTAGTTTCGATCCGTCGCCGACGCGCAACCCGTGGAATTTGGAACGGACGCCTGGGGGCTCCAGTAGTGGGCCAGCGGCGGCGGTGGCTTGCGGCATGTGCTTGGGAGCGATTGGATCGCAGACAGGCGGGTCCATCACACGGCCCGCGGCGTATTGCGGGATCGCGTCGTGTAAGCCTTCGCATGGATTGGTGAGCGGCAAAGGCCTGGTGCCACTGGCGCCGTCGATGGATCATCCGGGGCCAATGGCGCGGTCGATATGGGATTTGGCAGTTATGTTGGAAACCACAGCGGAGGATTCCGGCTTGGATTTAATGAGCGGTTTGGCAAAGCCCCATCCAGTGCGATTTGGCCGCCCGCGCGGACTATTCGAGGACCTAGCAGCGCCGATAGTTAAGGCCATAACAAACGAGGTAGAAAAGACACTAAGGGACTGCGGATCGCCTGTTGATAGGGTTGCACTGCCAGCCGCTTTTTCGGAAGTTTTGTCACGCCATCGCATGATCATGGCGGTAGAAGCAGCTGTCTATCATGAGCAGCGCCTCATGCGCCATCCCGAGGATTACAAACCGAATATCACAAAGTTGTTGCAAGAGGGCTTGGCTTGCCCAGCGCCCGAATATGCTCGATGCAAAGAGCATCAATGGGCTTTGCGAGCGAGCGCCACGCAATGGTTCGGCCGAGCCAACGTTCTGCTAACCCCGGCCACTACTAGCGCGGCGCCCGATATGGCAACCACGGGTGATCCCGCATTCAACTCGCCTTGGAGCTACACCGGTTTACCTACTGTCTCCATACCTGTTGGCCGCGATCAAGACGGCATGCCACTGTCGATCCAACTTGTCGGCCGGCAGTCCGAGGAATCTGTTTTGTTCGCCGCGGCCGCATGGTGTGAGAAGGTGTTGGCCCAACCGCTACTCGACCCACCGTGCTAAGCCGTAAGCGGCTCGCTTGCTTTTGTCCCCGCGCCTGATAAACCCACAACATGGCATCGCGTGAACTGGTTCTGCTCAGCCCTTACCGGCTGCCCACTCAAAACTCCCTGACGCTCGCCGACGAGGACATGGCCTGCTGGCTGCACGGCTGGTCCGCGTTGTGGCACCCTGTCGCCATGTGGCAGGCCGGCTCGCCGCCGCGCGTGGAATCGCCTTACGATCATGACACGCCGCGGGCGGATTACGTTTATTGCGTCCCCCAGGCGCCGCAAAGCTTGTTGGCCAATGACTGGGAAGAGCGGGCACGAGCCGCCGGGGCGTTTGTGTTTCACTCCACCAATGATCGCGCAAGCACGCTTTGCAATCTCAAAGCGGCCCTGGCCGGGCAGCCGTACAGCGATTTGCCGGATGAACGGGTCACGCCGTTTTTTGGCATCGGTCTGGGCTTTGCGCTGCTGGCGACTTTGAGTGACGCGATGGAGCACGAAAACCTGCTCGACGTGAAGGAGTTCTGGGAGAATGTGCAACAATCGGTGGCCGGCAGCATTGACAACGATGCCCAGTGGATGTCCAACCTGAGCGGCGCGGCCGCCAAGCTGCTGTCGGCCCGCGAGGTTCTTTACCCCGTTGCCATCCATCTGCTCGATCTCGTCTTGTTGGAAGATCAAGATTTCCAGGATCCCTGGCCGCTCACGGTGACCTTTGGCCAACCGATCAATGTCATCGCATCCGGTTCGGTCCTGGAGCGATTGCATCGTGAAAACAGCGACGCGGTGAAGTCGTTGGCCGACGCGATTCAATGCGAGCAAGCCGAGGTTTGCGGCGGCATTTATCTGGAACGCGAAGATGCACTGTTGCCGATCGAGTCACAGCTCTGGAATCTGCGCAAGGGCTTGAGCGTGTCGCGCGAGCTTCTGAACACAGACATTCACGTCTTTGCCCGGCGGCGCTTCAGCGCCAGCCCACAATTGCCGGCCTGGCTGTATCAGCATGGTCTAACTCGCGCCGTAATGTTGCCGCATGCCGATGGCGGTTTGCCGGTTTACAGTGCTCCGGTCATGAGCTGGTCCGCCCCCGACGGACAGCAGATCGATTGCTTCGTTCGCAAGCCATTGGCGACCGACAGCATTGACGCCTTTTTCAACCTTGGCCATTATCTCTTCAAAACGACGCGCGAGGATCAAACGGCGACACTGGCATTCATCCACGGCAAAAAACAGGCGTTGCCCTGGCACGCCGATTTGCTGGAATTGACCAGGCTCGCCACCGTGGCCGGGCAGTGGACGACGTTTAGCAAGTATTTCGGCGACGCGAGCACGGGCGAGTACGCCGGCCCGCTGGGGCCGGACGACATTCATTTCGATCACCTCACCGAACGGGTCCCAGGTGAAATTCATGCCGGGGATGGGGGTCCGTTGTCGGCCAGGTCCTATCCGTCATCGGTGCCGGTCAGCGGTTTCGCGAACCAAATTCGCTTGCGGCGGCGGCTGGACACTTGTTGGACACTCGCGGCGCTCCACCGTGGCCTGGCGGGTTTGAATGATACCCAACGAATCGAAAAGCCCTTGCAAGCGTTGGAAGATCAGCTGGAGCAGGTCGCGGCCAACACCGTGGCGTCGGAGCTATTGAGCGAGTTTGCGACCCTGGAAACACAAATCGCCTGCACACTGGCTGACCGTTTGTTAGCCAGAGCGCAAAACCAACAGCCCGGCTATTTGATTCTCAATCCATGCGGTTTCGCTCGCCGGCTCGCATTGGAGCTGGACAGTATTGGCCCGCCGATGCCCGTGGCTGATCCGGTCAAAGCGGTGCAGGTGTTGGGCAACAAGCTTTTGGTGGTGGCCGAGGTGCCGCCGCTGGGTTTCGCCTGGATGCCGCAAAGTGGGCCGGCAACCGGGCCGCCGGCGCCGGCGCGCATGAAATTGGCCGACGACCGTTGTGTCCGCAACGAATTCTTTGAAGCGGAGATCGACCCTGTCACAGGCGGCCTGCGGTCCATACGCGATTACAAAACGCTGATCAATCGCGTCTCCCAGCGCTTGATCTTTCGTCCCGGCAGTGCCATGAAGGCCACCAAGGTGACCACAACGTCAAGCGGTCCTGCGGTCGGGGAAATTGTCACGGAAGGCATGCTGCTCGGTCAGCAAGATCAGGTTTTGGCCAAGTTTCGCCAGCGATTTCGGGCCTGGCTGGGCCGGCCCATTCTGGATTTGCGGATCGAGATCTATCCCGAGCAGCCGCCCGCCGGCGATCCGGGGCACGCGTATTTCGGCGCTCAATTCGCCTGGCGCGAGGAGCGCGCCCTGGTGATGCGCGGTGTCGGCGGCATGGGCCATGTCACCAATCACATTCGCCCGCAAACGCCGGATTACATTGAAATCCGTCTGCCCCGCCAATTCACGACGATTTTTCCTGGCGGCTTGCCGTTCCACCAACGCGAAGGCGGCCGCATGCTCGATGTGATTTTGATCACCCCTGGCGAACCGGCGCAGGTGTTTGACCTGGCCATCGGCCTGGATCGCGAGCAACCGATGCAAACCGCGCTTGGCCTGGTGACGCCTGCCACCGTGGTGCCGACGACCAAAGGCCCGCCCCACATTGGCGCCAAGGGCTGGTTGTTCCATTTGGACGCACCCAATCTGGTGCTGACGAGCATGCGACCGGGCGGGTTGGAGTTGCCGCATGAAGGCGTTGCGCCGCGAGAACACGTCGATGCTGTGACTGTTCGTTTGCTGGAGTGCGCCAACTTCAGTACTCCCGCCGAGCTGCGCTGCGTCCGCGATCCGCAGCGTGTAGCCCTGCTCGACGCCCGCGGCCTTCTGCTCATGGAAGGCACGCAAACCGGCGACGCGGCCATGTTTCATGCCGGGCCAGGCAGTTTCTTGCAATTGCTCGTGCAATTCAGCGTCTGACGGAAATCAGAGTCGAGTGGATTGGAACGGACGTATCGGCCTCGAAAGGGTTGCGGGCGTCCGAGGCCGGACGTTTTCGTTGGGCATTTGGGCATTCTGGGGGAATGTTTAGGAGCGACCCCGCCGCTCGCTCACTCCAACCAAGGATGTGCTCCCATGAAACGAATCCTGTGGACGGCCCTGCTGGCGCTGCCGTTTTGCGCCCAATCGGCCCAGGCCCAAATTAATATCTCCCACAGCTGGCACCATCCCGGCGTGCCGCCGATCAGCGTTAACCTCAATGGGCCGTGCCTGGATTTCCGCCTCTTCGCCGGCGGCGGCCGAACCCAGTTGGGGCCCTGGTATCAATACTGGCCCTACGAAGCGCATTTCCAATCGCCAGCCCCGATGGGGATAGGTGGCGGCCCGTACATGATGACATTGCCGCCGCAGTTCGGCCAAGGATCGGGAATGCAATATGGCACCCCAGTCCCCGTGGGACCGCCGCAATATGCTCAATCGCAGTATGGCCCGCAGCAATATGCTCAGACGCCCTACAGCGTGCCGCAATATGCCCAAGCGCCCTATGGGGCGCCGCAATATGCTCAAACGCCCTATAGCGTGCCGCATTATGCTCAGACGCCTTACAGCGCACCCACCTCGATCCCGATGGCGGCTCAGCGTCAACCGCAGGCGATGCCGCAGCAGCCGATGTATCAGCCGGTGGGGTACTATCCGGGCGCGGTGCCGAGTTATTGGTATGGACGATAAATGATGTTTAGCCGCGACGCGTAGCGGAGCGCTCCGCTGCGCGTCGCGGCTAAACAATGACGGGCAAAGACATCGATTTGGGATTCCGTAATCGCGGCGCATTGGGAACAAACAACTTCCCCTGCCAACTATCGCGCCGCTCCATTTCCTTCCGAATCGCCGCCAACAACCCCGGTTTGTCCAAACACCATCGCGGCGCCACCAGATACTCCGGCGGAGCGTCGCCACTCAGACGCTGAATCACCATCGTCGGCGGCAATTTCTCCAGGAAATCGCAGGCCACGCTGACATATTCCGCCAACTCCATCATTCGCACTTCACCGGCCTGATACATCGTTTCCATCGGCGTATCACGGACAACATGCAAATTGTGAATCTTGACGGCGTCCACCGGTAACGACGCCAGCGTTTCGGCCGTGGCCATCATGTCCGCGCGCGATTCGCCCGGCAGGCCCAAAATCACATGGGTTCCAACCTCGAAGCCCCGCCCCTGGCAGCGCTGGACTGCGTCCACAAAAGAGTCCACGTGATGGCCGCGGTTCATCCAGTCCAGCGATCGCGCGTGGATCGTTTGCAAGCCCACTTCCAGGCTGACGAAACGATCCCTGGCATACGCTTGCAGCAAGTCCAATACTTCGTAGGGCACACAGTCGGGCCGTGTGCCAATCACCAAACCCACGATTTGCGGATGATCGAGCGCCTCGTCATACAGCCGCCGCAGTTTGTCGATCGGGGCATAAGTGTTGGTAGCGGCCTGGAAGTAGACGAGAAAACGGTCGGCGCTGTAGTATTTCTCAAGAATGCGGACGCCGCGTTCGACCTGAGCGCGGACGGTGACATGCGGCAGCCGGCGATTGGGGCTGAAGCTGCGATTGTCGCAATAAACGCAGCCGCCCAGGGCCACGCTGCCATCGACATTGGGGCAGGTGAACCCCGCATCCACGGTGACGCGCCAGACCTTGCCGCCGAACCGCTGCCGCAGGAAGTGGCTGAGCGGATAATAGCGACGATGCCGGCTAAACCAGGCTGGCCGATCTTCGGGAATTGGCATAATGGTACTCGCGCGACATGGGTGTCCTCTGGCTCCATGATTAAAGTGCGGCAGGCCTTCCGTCAAGTGGAACGCTGGACGCCGCCGTGCGTCTGAGTTATAGTGGAACATGCAGGGAAGGTAACGGGCCTTGCGGAACAACAAGTGGCGTTCTCTTCATTTACTTTCCATTCGGTCCCTCATTCGGGGGAAAACAGCCATGACTCTCAATCCCAACGGTGAACTGGTCCCCGAAGGCGGCGGCGACAACATTCCGCTCATCCGCGAAGTGCTGACCCTCGGCCGCCGCGAATCGTGCGACATCTGTTTGCGCTATCCCAACGTCTCCGGCGCCCACTGCGAACTCTCCTTTCTCGACGGCTTCTGGTGGATCAAGGACCTCAACAGCACCAACGGCATCAAGGTCAACGGCATCCGCGTGCCGAACAAGCTGCTATTGCCCGGCGAACGGATCACCATCGGCAAGAAGACCTTCACCATCGAATATCAAGCCCCCGAGGGCAAACGCGCCGTCGAGGAGATGATGGCCCACCGGGGTGAAGAGGACATTCTCAGTAAATCGCTGCTGGAACGGGCTGGCCTGGAAAAGCCGGGGGCCGAAAAACGCCGACCGCCGGGGAAGCCGTATGATGAGGAATCGCGCAGGATCACATTGGAAGAGGATGACAGCTAAGCCCTCGTCATAGTCGGACCTGAGCCTGAAGCACCAGCAAGGCAGACTGCCTCGCGGGTTGGCGTTTCGACCATCAGTTTCGCCTTGATTTTTCTGCGCCAAAATTCTTGCCAGGAAGGCCGCCACTCAGCACGCACAAGTGTTTCTGGGCCTGGGAGGAGGGGCCACCCGGGCCACCCGCAGCGTGTGCGGAGCAGCGCGCTGCCATTTCAAGGTTGCAGCTGCCGCGGTCAATTTTCTGGGTTATTACCATGCGTCACTCCATGCGTTCGCTGCGGTGCCTGGCGTTTCTCACAGTGCTGGCAGCAGCCACGCCGGGCCTGAGCGACTCCGCGACGCAGCCGGCCAAAAGCCAGTGGGTTTATCCCGGTAACGACGGCAAACTTGTGTACAAGACCCTGCCGAAAGGCGACAAGATCATGGACTTCTCCCACGCCGGCTACATGGGCGGCGGCGTGGCCCTGCCAAATGTGGCGGTCCAAAAGACCGTTGCCCCATCCGGCGGCGACGACACCGCCAACATTCACGCGGCCATCAAAGCGGTAGCCGACCTGCCGCTGAAGAACGGTTTTCGTGGCGCCGTGCTGCTGGCCCCTGGCGTCTACACCTGCTCCGAACCCATCAACATTGCCGCCGCCGGCGTCGTGCTCCGCGGCAGCGCCAGCAAGGGCGATAAACGCTCCACCATCAAGCTTACCGGCAAGCCGCACATTGGTATTACCGTCGCCGGCAAGGCCAACGGCATGGAGCCTTTCAAGGATGCCAAAACCAAGATCGCCGACGCCTATGTCCCCTCGGGGGCCATGAGCTTCAACGTGGCCGATGCCAAGGGCTTCGCGGCGGGCGACACGATCACCATTCGCAAGACCGTGACGGCGGAATGGGTCAAGTTCATGCAGATGGACGACCTGGTGCGCGACGGCAAGAAACAGACCTGGCTGGCGGTTGGCCGCGTCCTCAGCACCGAGCGTACGATCAAGGCCGTCGACGGCAAAAAGATCACGCTGGACGCACCGGTGCCCGATTCTTACGACACCAAGTTCGCCGGCCCCAAGGGAACCGAAGTGTTCAAGATTCGCCCGACCTGGCTCACACAGATCGGCATTGAGCATCTGCACATCGAATGCCCGCCGCAGCCGATTGAGCACACCAAGCCGCATTTCAAAGCCCTGGACATCACCGGCCAGGATTGCTGGGCCCGCGACGTCCGCTGCGACGAGACCATGACCAGTGTCACCGTCCACGGCCGGCGCATCACCTTGCAGCAAGTGTTCGTCCACCGCAAGGCGATGGCCCAGGGCGCATCCCGGCCAGGCGAAATCGCGCCGGACGCCACGCAAACGCTCGTGGACCGCTGCGGCGTCACGGCGGACAACGTCTGGTTCGTCTGGACCGGCAGCGGCATCTGCGGCCCGCTGGTGCTGCTCAACTGCAACTTCGTGGGCGACAGCCGCGTCGAGACGCACCACCGCTGGGCCACCGCCATGCTCTACGACAGTTGCCAGGCCCTGAGCGGCAGTTTCGAGTTCCGCAATCGCGGCGCCATGGGCTCCGGCCACGGCTGGTCAATGGGCTGGGGCGTGGCCTGGAACTGCACCGCCAAGGAGTACATCATTCAGAATCCGCCAGGCTCCGCCAACTGGCTGATCGGCTCCATCGGCAAAAGCAAACTCAGCCCCCGGCCCTTCGACAAAGGCCCGCCGAACTTGCCGGAAGGCATCCTGGACTCGCACGGTGTTCCTGTTGCGCCGCAAAGCCTTTATTTGTCGCAACTGGCGGAGCGGTTGGGGGCGCAGGCACTGAAGAATATTGAGTATTAGCCGGTATTGACATTATTTCTTTGTTTCTTGCCCTACGACTACAGTTCGTGTCGACTTACGTATACTCTTTCCAGCCTAACCTGCGAGTGTTGCTCAATTTTTCCCCAGAGTTTTTTCAACATTGGTCCGGGTCGTTCCCCACTGCGATATTCGAGGACCTTCAAGCCTGTGCCTGGGCGCGGAATGAACCGCACATAGAGTACTTCTGAGAACCTACCCTGTGGGACTACGCGAAAGACGACTACTAGCAAATCGGTGTAACGAAGCCACTGGAGTTTTGAAACGCGGCGCTGGGAAACGCCAAACTGATGTAAGCAAAAAGCCGCATGCATCAGGTGACGTGTCACAAGGCCCAATGCGATGCCGGAAACTACAGATACGAGGATCCAAATGATTTTCACAGTGTCATCAAGCGCAGCGAACCACAAAATCACCGGGGCGATGGACATTAAGGCCAGGCTAACAGGAAGTATGACGTTTTTTGCTACCGCCCGTTCAGCAGTGGACCATCTGCGCTGAAAGATTACGGCTCCTAATTCTCGGAGAGCCTCTTCTTCCTTCGAATCCGCTACCCATCCGCTAACTGAATTAGTTTCATTGATTTCGATGCGAAAGTGCTCTCTCGTTTTTTCAAGCGACTCCTTTTTCAAGCGGGCTTCTTGCTCTGTGGAAAAAACCCCGACAACCTTTGGATATACGGCCCCATCCCTCGACCACGCCACGACTTCGAATCGTCGCGGTCGTTCCCTAACAGCAGGGGAGTCAGTCCGCTTTGCCGGCGGTTCGGGCAACTGGACTGCCGGCAAGTTGCACGTAGCCAGCCTTTCATTCAGCAATGACAGCACGGTCTCAAAATCCTCCTTCGTCATGCGGCCGCGATAAATAGCTACTTCATGTCTGGTGGAACAAACTTTGATCCGCATCGGCCTCCTTTGATTGAACGGCTTAATCCAATTTTCCTTGGCATCGTCGAAACCCTCCAAACTTGCCCACACAGTCTCGTGGTGGTGGATTTCTTGCCTGATCCCAAGGTCATTGGGGACGATGATCGAGGATAATGTGAATTCGATCCATCCTCGCTTTCGAAAATGCTTGCGGCAGAGCACAAACATCCACAAGGCAATGGCAGCGGCGAGCGGCGATCCGATCCCCGCTAAAACGGAGACCATCCATGAGGATAAAGGTATGTCGAAACCTCTGAAGTTGACGACCACTGCTTGGTTGGCGATTGCCAGGTGGGCAGCGTACATTGCAAGCGCAAGGAAAAAGAAACTAAATGCTGCCGAGCCCATAATTTCCAGCAGCGAGGCACCATAGCGAAAACGGCTTTTGACGTCCATGGGCATTTGTGGGCGAGACATCGCTCACTTCCCCTTCCCCTGCAGCAGCTCCTCCAACGTGCTCCCCGGCGTCAACGTCTTGCCGACTAGCGCAGGATGCTCCGGTGCAATTCGAGTAGCCCGAAACAATCCGCCGCCACCGCCTCCCGGGCCGCCCTTGCCTGGCTGAATGAAAATGTCCTTTTTCGGTTCGCCGCCCTTGGGATCGAACGCTTTCGGATCGCCCTTCTTGAAATCGCCTTTTTTGTCGCCGCCGGGGGGGCCTTTGGCGCCCGGTCCGCCGCCGCCGGGATTGACGTATTTCCACACGACCTCATTCTTGGGGGTCACCTCGAAGATGATGCCGCTGGGGCCGGAGCAGATGAGGGTGTTGCCATTGGGCAGACGCTGGGCGCCGGAGATGTTCTGGGCGAAGAAGTCGCCTTTTTTGTCGGCGGTGTAACTCCAGGCGGCCTTGGCGGGGCCGTAAGGGACGCCGGGTTTGTACTCGTAGCCGCCCTTGGCATCTACGGGCGGAATGATCTCGTCCACGGAGGAGTAGGTTCCCTCCGGGCGGTTGGGTCCATTGTTGAACACCAGGATATGGCCCGCACCGGGCAACCCCGTGGGAATCCAGTGGGCGTTGTGCTGCATGAATAGCGTTCGGTCACCGGCCTTGCCTGCACCGTAGGCGCTGGGGTTGCCCCAGCGATAAAGCAGGTCGCCGCCCTTGCCTTGTTTGCCGCCTTTGTGAGTCGCGGCCTCGGCCGTGGTGGTGCTATGGTCGATGATCCAAAACTCGCTGAAGCTATGGACGCTGATGATGATTTGATCGAGTTCGGCATTGTACGCCAGGCCATTACAGTGGTTCCAATCGACGCCTTTGCCGCCAAGGCCCGGACCGATTTTGCCCTTGTCCTTGCCTTTGGGATCGCCTTTACCTGGATCGCCCTTGTCCTTGCCCTTGAAATCACCTTTGCCTTTGCCCGGATCACCTTTGCCGAAGCCGCCGCCCCCGAAATTGATGTCGAGCAACCCAGGATTCTCCGCGATCTTGCCATAATTGGGCTTGGCGGCGTCGGCGTCCTGAATCAGGTGATCCCAGGTGTTCCATTGCCAGACGATGTCGCCGCCGTCCTTGCCGCGCGGTTTGATTTCAAGCAAACTGTCGGCCATCACGGCGCCGCCGCGGCGTCCCGCGGCACTGGCTTCCTCGGCCGATTTCGAAATCGAAACAATCGCCAGGTAATTGCCATTGGGCAATTTGATGGCGTCGTGATGCGGCATGTATTTGTCGGTGTCGAACAGGTAATCCCAGACGATGGTTCCGTCCCAGGCGATTTCTTGCAAGCGGCCGCCGGCCCCGGCAATTCCACCTTTGCCTTTGCCGCCGGGGCCGCCCGTGGCGGGCCGGAACAGATTGCCATTGGGCAGCAAGTAGGCGCTCATGGCGGGGCTGGAGGAGCCTTGCCAGCTATGCACGACGCGCCCGTCCATGTCGATCAAATACGACTTGTTGGAACTCATCGGCGAAAACAGGGTGTAACCCTTGAACGCACCCGGGGCGTTGAGCACCAGGGCGGCTTTGACCTTGCCCGGTTGCGGGGGCTGGGCATCCTTCTGTTTCGGATCGCCTTTGCCGGGCTGGCCCGGACCTTGGCCGAAACCGAGGTCCACGACGAAGAGCATTGCGACCAGGGCGACCATGCCAAAGAGAGGTTTCATGGGTATTCCTCACAACAAGGGTCAGTCGCCAAGCGGACGACGGAGAGGGGTGTTTGTTGACGACCATTGTAACGGGGGCGAGGGGGCAAGGATAGGATTGACTTGGGCGAGTTGACAACAGAGTTGTAATCCCATTCAAAGGCACGAGCGTAAGCGACCGGTAAAAACTCCACCGGTCACTTACGCTCGTGCCTCTAAAATCGTGCGGGATCTTTCAAGA
>DASRAT010000515.1:0-3937 GCA_035638015.1 Gemmataceae bacterium
GTTTCAAGGAAGTATGAACTTCTTTCAGCGACTTGTGGGCGCCTTTGTCAACGATACGCGCTGCATCGCGATAGAGAATGAGCTGCTTGAGTCGAAGATCGCCGAGGTTTCGAATTTTTTCCGTCATGGGTAGTTCCAGTATTCCGGTTTTACTTGACATGTAAAATCCAAAGTGGATTTCGTCATTTCCGCACGCCTGTGGACATTTTTAGTGTATTCGTCGGAGCAGCAAAAACAAGGAAAAGCCGTGAGATGTGAGGAAAGGCCACTAAAATATGACAAAACAAGACCAAACGTGTTTCCGCGATCACTCCAACGATTGCGGTTTGGTCTACATAGTTGTGGCGAAATGTGAACTCTGAAATACGCGCAGTCCAACAGAAATATTCTTGAATTTTTGGCAACTACGGCTACGATTTAACGCGAGTGACGCAACGTTCCAGGGAAAGAAGGAGCAACTTATGACTGTTTTTGAATGTGAAGTGTCGCGGAATGATCGAAACCGAATCGCGGAGCTCGCGGAAGGCCGTTTTGTAAATCCGGAGCGTCCCAGGGATGCCCGCGAGATGCTGTTCGCGGCCGTGCACTGGGAGGCGGACATCATGCGTTTTTTCAGTCGGCACAATTGGCAAAGACCGTTGGCCGAAGAGATGTGGGATAAGGTTTTGAGGGTGGCCGTGGACCATTGGCAAAAGTTCGAGGGGGGATCACTGAGGGCATGGCTCAAGAAGATCGCTAATTACGCCAGATGGCAATTCCCGAGGACGCTAAGAAACCGCAGGAACACGTACCAACGCTGGGCGGACCAAAAGCGACTCGATTGGCCCAATGAAGGAGACGATCCAGTGGAAATCACAGATCGTGCGGAACGAATACGTCTTGTACGAAATGCGATTTCAAACCTTGCGCCCGAACTTGCCCAGGTTATTACCTTGCAGTTGACCAAAGGCATGCCGCGACGGCACATTGCCGAACACCTTGGCTTAAGTGTTTACACTGTGAATAAGAGGGTTAAATTCGCCAAAGAGATTCTTCGTCAGCTTTTTTCGGAAGTCAACGCCGCGGAGGGCGTGTGAGAGCCAATTCTCCTAGCGCGTTTGACCATGTTTCAAAGTCAACAACCAGCGCGGCAACGTGATCCAGTTCGTCGCCAACAAGTTCTTTGTCGTAAAATTGCCGAACAAGCTCCAAATTGACCGTAGGGCCCGCTTCTTGGCGGTGCATGTTGGAATAGTCCGGTGCTCGCAGTCCAAATTCTGCCCACGTTGCTCTGTGAATTTGCTCTGCATCAAGTGACTCGTCATCATCGCTCCGGACTTGCTCTCGGTCTTTTGGGGCACTGAGGCCACCGCAAATCAAATCTTGGGGTTGGGGATTTTGTTTGGCCATACTTAGGTCCTTCTTCTCACACTCGTCTTGGTTATCGTCGCCTGCGGAATTTGGCTTTGGGTTTTCCCTATCTATATTCATGTCAAAACGTTAGCATATCCGCGCGTTCGACGCAAACTGTTACACGCAAGCACCAAACGCTTTAAACTGCATCGCAAAAAGGGTAGCGCGTCAGCGGCTGCTTCGGAGCGCTACTAACGAACCATCTTTTTGGACGCCCGGCCGTCAGCAACACACCTGATTGTATCTGCGGCCTCCGGTTCATATCAACGCCTCTCCACTCGCCATGTCAACTGGCTGCAAGAAACCGTTACCCAGGTCTGTAGCAGAGTCGGGTAACGGCCGAGACGACCGGCAATGACAAAGCCGCCATAACCATTTCCTCCGATGCTCATTTGGGCCATCACCTTGTCAGCACAGTCAGCTAATCCCGCCACGCCGACAGATGACGATGCTCCGGTCCGTTAGGAAAAATGCGCCTCGGCGGCGGTTTTTGGGTTGCCCGAACGCCCTATCCAGGCGAATCAATTCGCGTGTGTCAGTCGCCTTTTCGTCAACCCACGCCACTGAGCGGCAATAAGTAATTGAAGCGGTTGGACATCATAAAGGAAAGCCAATGTTTCGGACAAATGGTGATTGTGCAATGGATAAAACCGGAGCGTCAAAAGAGATGGGTGCAGTCTACTCTGCTCTGCGTCAACACCAGGTCACCGAGAATTGGGTGTCCCGCGATCTAGTTGCCGACCTGCAACGTTGGGCGGACCTATTCAATTTGGAGTTTAAACTCAACATTCCAGAGTTATCGCTTAGCGTCGATTGGTTGCCACGGCGCCGCTTGGGCCATTTTCGTTACGGCCACAACGGCTTTGGCTTGCGGGGCGAGGTTGTGATCAATCGCCGCTACCTTGATCGCCGTGAGTATTGGCAGGTGCTTGGAACGCTCCTTCATGAGTTACTCCACGCTTGGCAGCAGGCGCACGGGAAGCCCGGAAAAAGGAATCACCATAACAAGCAATTTCGCGAAAAGGCCAGTGAGTTTGGCCTTGTCATCGACCATCGTGGGTTTACTAAGTACGAGAGTCCAAGCCAATTCACCGAGTTGCTCCAACGCCATGGAATCAACGTGCCCACCTTGCCTGAGGTTGAAGTCACAAATCAACGTGGGAGCTCCAAGCTCAAGAAATGGTCGTGCGGATGTACCAACGTTAGGGTTGCTGTCCGGGAGTTTAATGCTCAGTGCTTGAACTGCGGCAATCTGTTCTGTTTGCAGTGACATTGTTGCCACGGACCGTTGAGGTCGAGCCAAGTCTGAGGCGAGGCTCTGAGGAAGCAATAATTGTTGGTTGCAGAACAAAAGGCTATGCGATCGGCAATTAGTAACTGAGTGCATGGGCCAAAGATGCCGGCCATTGATCGGTGAAGGTCATTGGCTCACGGTGTTCAGATCATTCAGGTTAACGGGAGACTCCATGAATACGAAAAGCATTCCCCCAAGTTTGGAGATCAGTGGCATTCGGCGCCCGCAATGGCAGCTGTGCTCTAATAAACACCAACGCGTTGTTCTTATCCGGGACAGGTCGTCGTCGATGAAGGGTCAAAAGGCGACAGAGGCCAGCGCCGCTTCGATGGAACTTCTTGCAGTGCTTGCTCACCCCATAAATAAGGATGCATTCTGGTTCGCCGACATCGATTACGACGACACTGCAACGTTGGCCCAGCCTTTCGAGAAGGCTACCAAAATCCAAGGCATACGGCCCATCGAAACAGGCCACAATACCAACATTACAGCGGGGCTAGAACTTACCCTCAGCCATTTGCGTGCCGCCGAACGCAACACAGATCCGGAAGGGCCAAAATTCCTTCGTCCGGTGGCCATTCTTTTTACTGACGGCGAGCACAATGTTGGTCCCAGTCCTGTGCAAGCGGCAACCGAGTTAAAAGAAATCGCCGACCTCGTCACGATTGCTTATGGCCAAAATGCGAAAGAGGAATTTTTAAAAACCCTTGCCAGCAGCTCGAAACATTTTTGCCGGACCAATAACGGCAGTGATCTTCGCGCGTATCTCGCTGACGTGGGTGAAACGTTGAGCAAATCGGTGGCATTGGGCATGAACGCAAGCCACGCTATAGCTCGCCTGAGTACTACACGCGGGAAGGAGTAGACACGATGCAAATGCTAGTTACTGACGAACAGATTCGCTACCTAGAGTCGATTGGCCTGCGCTTTGAGGCCGCAAACCACAACGGCAGGAATCCCCAAAAGACTTTCGTTGCACTTGCCTGGCACACTCTGGCCACACTGGCAACCAGATTATTGAGTTTTGGACAGAGTGCTTTCCAAGGCTCACGAATTGGCATAAGATTCTGGGCCTTTTTTGGTGCACATAAGAGACAAACCCTGTGGAAGACTCTCTGTGCAGTCATTTTGGTACTTGTGGTGAGCTGCATTGCCACTCAGCAGGAAGGGGTATTCGGGGCATTCTTAAAGTGTGTTGGTGGGATATGGCTCATTGGAGGCATCTTACGAGTGGTTCGCTCTATGCGCGAC
>DASRAT010000516.1:0-4182 GCA_035638015.1 Gemmataceae bacterium
CTGATGACGAACTGAAAATCGTCTACGAGGCCACCAAGGCCATCGAGATTTTGGAGACCGAAGGCACGGCTGTCGCATTCCCCGTGGCATTTGTGCAAGTTCGCGAGGACATGAAATTTGTCCAGCGCCGGCTCAAGAGCAAGGACGTGGGCGATGTGACCATTGCCATTGAGCAGGACATCATCGATACGCTCAAGGAGATGGTCAAGGCGCTCGAAAAGGCCAAACAGGAACTGGACAATAAAAAGAAGGATCCCAAGAAGGATGATCCCAAGGAATCTCAACAGAAGCAGCAGGACCAAAAATTGCTTGACAAGATCGCCGAGTTGAAGATGATAAAGTCAATGCAGCTCCAGGTGAACGCCCGAACCGAGCTGTACGGCAAGCATTATGAAGGCGATCAGGCGATTACGGATGAGATTCGCGCTGAGTTGCGTGAGCTCGCGAACCGCCAGGAGCGGATTTTCGAGGTCACCAACAAGATTGCGAAAGGCGACAATCAGTGACGCCAGGCTATAGCGGCCTGGCGGGGGTGTTACCATAGCGAGTTTTCCTCAATTCGTGGAGAGGATTGGATACGATGAATACCAAGTTGTGGGTGGCGGGATTGGCCGTGGCGTTCTCCCTGGCGGGAGCCAGCCCAGCGGTCGCACAAGACCAAAAAGACCCGGTGCCGTTCGGCAGCCTGGAGTCGATGCCGGCAAGTGCCGTGCAGGCCAAAGCTTTGGCCTGGCTGAAGACGGCCACCAACAACGATGCGGCCAAGCTGGCCCAGGCCCAGACACTCTGGGCACGGGCGGACCGCTCGGTGCTTGACAACCTGGCCGACACCTTCGCGCTCGGCAATGGTCAAGCCGCCGACCTGCTCAAGGTTGTCCGCGATCCCGCGGCGCCGCCGCCGCTGGGTGTGCCCGTTGTGCTCACGGACGCCAAGGCCGACATGTTCTTCCGCGCTAACCTCGGTTTGGCGGTCGCTCGTCAGCTCTCCAATCGGCGTGTCTACGAAGAAGCCCTGAACATTCTCAATGGCTTCGCTCCCGAGCAGACGGTCGAGCCGGCCACGTATCTGTTCCACAAGGCCATTTCCGAGCACGCCATGCTCAAGAAGAATGAAGCCAACAGCACCATCGTTCGCCTGATTCAAGATTCGGTGGACAGCCCCGAGCGCTACAAAACCGTGGGCGCGTTGATGATGCTCGACATGCAGACCTGGAAAAAAGATCTGGGCAATGTGGCGCGTTTGATGGACAACAGCGAACGCCGGCTCGAAGTCGGCCGCGGCGGTCCTCAGACTCAGAAGATTCAAAAGGAAGTCATCGCTCGCCTGGACGAGCTTATCAAGGAACTTGAGAACAAGGCCAAAAAGAGTGGCGGCGGTGGTGGTGGCGGCGGTGGCCAACCCAATGACGGCAGCTGCCCCGATGGCGATGGTCCGGGCAATGGGCAAGGCTCAAAGGGCGGCCCCAATCCCACTAGTCCCATGCAAGACACCAATATGGGCCTCAACGGCGGCCCCGGCAATGTCGATGTGGCCAAGCTCCGCAAGCTGACCGAGAGCTGGGGCAACCTGCCCCCCGGCGAAAAGGCCAAGGTCCAGGCGGAAATTCAGGATCTAGTTAGCGGTTTGTCTCCGGTGCACCGCGAAGCCTTTGAACGCTATTTCGAGGAAATCAGCCAGCAAAATCGTGGTGCCATTCCTCCCAAGAAGGATTGATGCGGCCGCGGCATAGTGCGAAACCCCACACCGGGCTGGTGCTGCTATCCGCCGCCAGCCCGGTTTTTCTTTTCGTGGCACAGGCGGCTCGCCTGTAAAAAGCTCCGACAGTCGAGCCGCCTGTGCTACGACAACAATTACCACTGAGTGGGCCATGCCTTTTTACCGAGCGCTTCTCACCCTTGTACTGCTTGCTTCGGTTGCCAATGCCGACGATGTCTTGCGAACGCTGGACAACAAAACCGTCAGCGGCAATCTCGTCGGGGTCAATGACAAGGAAGTGTTGATCAAGACCAACGACGGCGTTGTCAAGACGCCGCTGGACAATGTCATCGCCCTCGATTTGCGGCCGGTCAAGGGACTGGCGCCGGGGACTGCCTACAACGAAATCCGCCTGGTGGACGACACTGCCCTCTTGTGCGGCAAATACGCGATCAAAGGCAAGAGCGTCGAGGCTACGCTGCTCAGCGGCCAGCCTGTTGTCATTCCAATGGCCAGTGTCGCGTCGATCCTGCGCGGCGCCGACGACGCCAAGCTGCGCAAGGCGTTTCTGGCCTTGCTGAATGAAAAGGTCAAACGCGACCGCATTGTGATTTACAAGGGCGGGGACGTCAACGATTTGCCGGGCACCATCGGCGAAGCCGATGCCGAAGGCAACAAGATCAAGTTTCTTTCCGAAGCAGGCGATATTGAGGTGCCCATCGCCAATTTGCAAGGCCTGATCTTCTTCCGGCCCGACGGCGCCGGCCCGGTTAACCCGGTGTGTATGGTCTACGACACGGCTGGCAACGCCATCGCTGCTGTCAAGGTCGTGGTGGACGGCAAAAAAGCGACCATTGTCACCACCATTCCCAAGGTCAACATCGAGTGCGACACCGCTGTCATCGCCAAGTTCGATTACAACATGGGCAAGTTGTCCTTTCTCTCCGACTTGATTCCGACCAAGGTGGTGGAGAAATCCGGTGTCGGTCTGATTGTCGCCTACCGCAAAGACCTGAACCTTGACGGCGACCCCATTGCCCTGGAAGGCCGTCCCTATCCCAAGGGCCTGTCGCTGCATGCACACACCGAGCTGGAATATGACCTCAAGGGCAAGTTCAAGAAGTTTAGCGCCGTCCTGGGCGTCGATCCACGCGTCGGTTCGGAATCCCAGCCGAAGGTCACCATCGAGGTGGACGGCAAAACAGTATTTTCGGAAATCATCACCACCAAAAACGTCAGACCGATCGAAGTTGACGTGACCAAGGCCAGCTCGATGCGGATCATTGTTTCGTCCCAGAATTTCCTCGATTTGCACGATCATGTGACCATCGCCAACCCGAAGGTGACCCAGTAGCCTTTGGAGTGCGGCTACTTGTCGCCGCTATTGAGCGATTTGGAATCAATACAAGGGTTAACTCTCTAAAAAGCGGCGACAAGTCGCCGCACTCCAAAAAGGATTACCCATGTCCCGCGCCGCCATTTTGTTTTTTGCAACAGCCGTTGCATTTGTTCTTGGCGCCAGCGCCATGGCCCAGCAAGTTCCCGAAGCGGTTTTGAAAGCTGAAGCCGACCGCGTTGCCGTGGTGGAAAAGGTCAAGCCGTCGGTCGTCGCCGTGTTCGGCCCTGGCGCCAAGGGCGGCGGCTCGGGCGTGTTGATCTCGGACGACGGCTACGCCCTGACCAATTTCCACGTCGTCGCCGGCTCCGGCCCTGTGATGCAATGCGGCCTGCCTGACGGCGTACTCTACGACGCGGTCGTGGTCGGCCTGGACAAGGTCGGCGATGTGGCCCTCATCAAGCTCTATCAAAAGCCGGGCAAGGAAAAGGTCAAGTTCCCCTTCGCTCCCCTGGGCGACAGCGACAAATGCCGCGAGGGCGATTGGTCGCTGGCGATGGGCAATCCGTTTTTGCTGGCGACGGACTTCACGCCGACGGTCACCTACGGTCTCATCAGCGGCGTGCACCGCTATCAGTATCCCGAAGGAACCTTCCTGGAATACACCGATTGCATTCAGATCGACACGTCGATCAATCCCGGCAATAGCGGCGGGCCATTGTTCAACATGGCTGGCGAACTGGTCGGCATCAATGGCCGCGGTTCCTTCGACAAACGGCCGCGCATCAACTCAGGCGTCGGCTATGCCATCGGCATCAACCAGATTAAGAACTTCATGGGCCCCATGAAAGTGGGGTTGGACACCGATCATGCCAGCCTCGGCGCCGCTGTCACCACGCAGACCGACAAGAGCGGCATCGGCAAGGTCGAAGTGACACAGATCCTGGAATCCGCGGATGTGTTCCGCCGCGGCTTGACCTGGGGCGACGAAATCGTGTCTGTGGACGGCCGGCCGATTTTCAGCGTCAACCATTTCAAGAACGTGATGGGCCTGTTCCCGCGCAACTGGCGGGTGCCGCTCGAATACCGCCGGCCCAGCGACAAGGCGGCCGAGGATGAAACGGGGGCTCGCAAGGAGATACTCGTCCGC
>DASRAT010000517.1:0-11382 GCA_035638015.1 Gemmataceae bacterium
ACAGGGGGTAGGAAAGCGGTAATCCGCCAGCCTTGGAAGCTGGAGACCGTGGGTTCGATCCCCACTCCCCTGACTGGGAAGTTTTCAGTTGCCAATTGTCAGAGCATGCATGTTGCTTGCCGACAACTGGCAACTGGTACCTGACAACTGCTAATGCCCCGATGGTGAAATGGACCATCATACCTCGCTTCGAACGAGGCGTTCCGGGTTCGAATCCTGGTCGGGGTGCTTCTCCATGCCGATGTGGCTCGATTGAGAAAGGCAGCGGTCCCGTAAACCGCCACATGCTGGTGCGAATCCAGCCGTCGGCTCTTGATTGTCCTGGTGGTGTAACGGAGCAACATCAGACTCTTCTAAAGTCTGGATCCCGGTTCGAACCCGGGCCGGGATGCATTTTGGTCGTGGCACAGGATTCTGATCCTGTCAAAATGGCCGGGACAGGTACGGAACCCTGTCCCACGTCCGTGAAGGGAGCGATTTCCAACCTTGTTTTCCCTGTGTTTTTGCGAAGGCCGCCAAGACCGCCAAGGCCGCCAACCTTTCGCGAGGCACTCGTCGGCTCGCTGAACGAGTCCATAAACTCGTCGTCCCGGTTGCGCCAGGGCTTCTCGCCGCCCGTTGTCAAGAAGTCGGTCCAACGTGACATTACCTTCCCGGCAACATGCTTCATAATGACGGCAGGAATTCGTGTTCGCATCCACAGCGATGTGGATTTTGCCGTCTGGCACCTGCTCGACGGGCTGATCCGCCATCCGCTTGTTGGCCTCAAAAGTGTTGATGATGGTTCAGGCAATTTTGGCGGCGATGTCCATGCCGTGTCCATTTGTCTGCCATCATGCGCGGGGAACAGCCCATCATTCCTGTCGGCCAGAATGATCTTGAGATCTGAGGCAATCCCATCACGTTTTGAATTACCATCGCGCCGGATGAGCGAGGGTCAGATCAGACGCCAAGGAGCATCAGGCGGCGTCACGGGTCCGTGAGGATGATCATCCGCAGTGAGGGTCCGAATATCCTCCAAATTCCAGAGGCGGAATCCACCGCGGAAAGCTGTCAGATTGTGTCCCAAGCGGGCGCCATTTGGCAGACCTCGAAGATACTTGGCGTTGCCACCGCCGACGACAATATAATCCACAACGAAAACTGCCATCAAGAAACCAACGGCACGATCAAAGGCACGACGCCAAAGGCGCTTGCCGAGGCGCCGCAAGCCACGCCGGCCAAGTTCTCGTCCCAGGGACTGGCCTCGCTTGCCAGCCGGCATATTACCAAGTTCCAACGGGACGATGACGTTGTCTGAGATCAAGGTGGAGCCAAGCCCTGTGCCAAGGCCGAGGAAAAGCATTCGGCCTCCCTCATAACTTCCCAAGGCTTGAAGCGATGCGTCATTAAGGACGCGCACTGGCCGCTCAAAGGCGGCCGCGAAATTGAAACCTACCCAGCCAACGCCGAGATTTCCCGGCTCGGAACGCGGGCCATTGTCACCCACCTGTCCAGGATACCCGATGGAGACCGCTTCATAATGCCAGTCTTGGGCTCCTGCTCGGATCGCCTCCACAAGTTGCTGCGGCGTGAAACCCCGCCCGGTAACGACTCGCCGCGGTTCCGTTTGACCTGATGCCATGAACTTGGCCTTGGACCCACCGATGTCGATGGCCAAAATCTTAGTAGGCGTGATCTGTTCCGAAGGCGACGCTTGATCAAAAGGGCCTGAAAAAGACGGCATGACACAATCGTCCCCGATTTGTTTCTGTAGTTGATCTCACCAAATTCTAGCGGCGTTTCATTCTGCGTGCTAGTGGCATTGACCGAGGACCACTAACGGACCTCGCACTACATTAGCAGGAACACTCAATATCGCGAGGTTTGAATGCATATTCAAGTTTTGGCTTGTGATTACGATGGAACGCTGGCTCACGACGGTCACGTCACCCCCTCAACGGTTGCCGCGCTGGAGCGTTTTTTGGCCACAGGACGCAAACTCGTCTTGGTGACCGGGCGACAGTTAGATGAATTGTCTGCTATTTTTCCTGAGATTCGCTTGTTTGTTGGGGTGGTCGCCGAGAATGGGGCATTACTTTACTATCCCGCCACAAAAGTCGAAAAACTCTTGGCTGACGCACCGACCGCAGCCTTCGTTCAAGCCCTGCGTGATCGAAAAGTAGCCCCATTTGGGATCGGCCGGGTCATTGTCGCTTCCTGGAAGCCCAACGAAATAGCAATACTTGAGGCGATTCGCGATTTGGGACTGGATTTGCAACTGATCTTTAACAAGGACGCGGTCATGGTTTTGCCCGCTGGAGTCAACAAAGCCAGCGGCCTGCGAGCGATGCTCGTGGCATTGGGTTTGTCCCTTGATGAGACTGTCGGCGTGGGCGATGCGGAAAACGACCTGGCGTTTTTGCACATTTGTGGCTGTGCGGTGGCCGTGGCCAATGCTCTCTCGGCCGTGCAGGAAGGCGCCGATTTGGTGACAAAAGCCGGTCATGGGCAGGGCGTCGAGGAATTGATCGACATGGTAATCGCCAGCGACCTAAAAGATGTGCACCGCAAATCGAGGCAAGTCTTCCCACCTCTTACGTCTCCGCGATGAATAGTGCTACGGGAAAATCCGCGAAGACTTGAGCCAGCGCCAATGTGCGACGGCCATTGTCCACGGTCGGTAGGAAACTTTCGCCGGTAAAGATATTGCGATACCGCTGGGCGGATTGTCCGCGGGGCAGCACGAGGTTGGTGTCCTGCCAAACGTATTGTGCTTGGAGTAAATCTCCATTAGGCGCCAAACCTGCTACTAGGCGAGGAACGGCGACAAGAGCCTCCTTGTCACCTTGGCGGCGGACGAAACTAAAAACGTGATCGCGCTTGGCCCCGGAAGTTTCCACGGGTTCATAGGCGCCCGTGGAGAATAATCCTGGATGGGCTCGGCAACAGCACAATGCTTGCCAGGTCACGAATAGTTTAATTCGCCCATCGGCCATCGAATTTGTTAACTCCCGCGCGAGTTCACTTGAAGGTGTTACCGCGCGCAACTGCAATTCATCAAGCATGTGCCGGCGGCGTTCAAAATCCACTGGCCGGCGATTGTCGGGATCGACGAGGCTGAAATCCCACAGTTCGGTTCCCTGATATGTGTCCGGAACGCCGGGACTTACGATTTTGAGCAGTGTTTGCGACAACGAATTCAAAAGGCCAAGCTTGCTCAGCCGGCCTTGAAACGCTCGAAAATCGTTAATGAAATCAGCATTGGCTGTCTCGTCCAGGATGCGGGACGCAAAGGTCCGCACTGCGTCATCGTATTCAGGGTTGGGGTTTATCCAGCTGCTATGAACCTTGGCCTCGTGCAGGGCTTTGAGCATGTATGCCTGAATCCTGGACACGAACGCAGCATAGTCTTCGGGAGTGTAAGGCTCAAGTGGCCAGGCGCCAATAAGAGTTTGGTAAAGAAAATACTCCTCATTGCGGTCGGGCACTGACACATCATCGACGGTCTGCCGCAGACGGGAGTTCATTTGGCTCCAGCGCGTCACCGCTTCACGCCATTCGTCGGGCATTTCCGAAAGAACGTTGAGCCGGGCGCGGACGTCTTCGCTCCGCTTGGTGTCGTGCGTGGACAGCGGCGACAGGGCATATGGCCATTTGGATTGGCGTTCCTGGAAGTAGCGGTGCAAAGCTTCAGGCGCGAGGCCGAATCGTTCGGCGTTGCCGCCTACCTCGTTCAGGGACAGAAAACGATTGAAGGTGTAGAACGCTGTGTCTTCAATGCCTTTTGCCATCACCGGCGAGGAGACCTGTTGAAACTTACCGGCGAAGTGGCGTTGTTCCGCTTTGTCCTGGTCGCTGGCGGTGTCTGGGTATTTGAGCAGCAAGCTATCCCTGAGGAATTGATAGATGAAGCGGCTCATGGTCGGGTTGCGTGTCATGGCAAACCGCACCGCCATCTCCACATAACGCCGATCGGTGTCGCGAACGCCGTCGTCATTGATGTACGATCGGTAAACCGGAAAACAGGCGATGACCTCGCGCACCGCTCGGCGGAGGCTGTTAAGGGTATAGTCGCGAGACCAGCGGTTTTTTTGGGCCAGGCGGTCGAGCTGATAGGCAAGTATCTGTAACTCGCTGGCCAAGGAAACGTGGAGTATGAGGCTTTTCTTTTGGTAGGCCCACTCGGCGAATGGCGTGTCGTCGTTTATCCATTCCTGGTAGATGCGAGCGAATGCGGTTGCATTTCTTGAATTGACGAAAAGCCCATTGGCATAATTGAGGAAATCGTAACCGCTTGTCCCATGAATGGACCAGTCTTCAGGCAATGATTCATCGGCCCCAAGGATTTTTTCGACGACAACATACAACGGCCGCCACAAAGGACCGTGCTGCCCCTCGCGGACCGCATCGGCGATCTTTTCGCGGAGCGCAAGCTCGATTGTTTCCCAGGCAAGCTCCTGAAAGCTCGGGTCGGATGTCACGATACTTTTGGCAAGGCTCAAAACATAGCTTTGCTGAAGTCGCTGAAGATATTTTTGCGGATCGTATAAGCCGTCCACATGGTCGATGCGCAGACCGTCCAAAGCGCCATCTGCGAGCAAACGCAGGACAAGCTTGTGGGTATCGACGAACACCTCTTCGCGCTCCATGCTGAGCGCCGCCAATTCGTTGACATCAAAAAATCGGCGATAGTTGATTTCATCCGAGGCGACTCGCCAAAACGACAAACGGTAAGCTTGCCGGTCGAGCAGGTCATCGAGCAAATCGAAACTTCTGCGGTCACCAACGCTGCCATTGAACAATACCACCAGGCGGTTGACGAACTCGGCAAGCGGCAGAGTGGCTTGGAAAAGGGCTTGCAAACGGCGTTTGATGACCTCCTTCTCGCGCTGGCGCTCGGCGACTTGTGTGGCAGTCGTTTCGGAATGTGATGGGAGATGACCTACAGCTGTGAGAATACTCTGATATTCGAGCAAGGCGGGGTCATTGGCCTCAAATAACTGCGCTAACTCCTCGTGGCGCTGCCGGAGAATGATGTCAAAGGTGCGCGGGTCAAGGGGAAAGCGATGTTCAAAGTAGTGGATGCTAAAGGCGCCATTTTGAAGTTGGAGGCGGATTTGACCCGATTCCAGCGCTTTGCCATAGGGGTCGCCGAGAATGGGAATCAGCACCCGGCCTTTCAGCTCCGGCCTGGGCGAAGCGTCCCAGCTTATGTCGAAATAGCCGCTGTAGGGCGAAGCGCGGCCGTTCTCCAGCACGTCGTTCCACCAGGGATTTTCGTTGCCGACGATGCCCATGTGGTTGGGAACCACATCAAGGATCTGACCCAGGTTATGGTCGCGCAAGGCCTTGACGTAGACCGCGTAATCTTCCTCGGCGCCGATCTCGGAGTTGAGTAGTTGGTGGTCCGTAATGTCGTAGCCGTGACTGCTGCTGGGTCGGGCTTTCAAATAGGGCGACGCATAAATGTGCGTGATTCCCAGATCGCGCAAATAAGGGACAATGCGAATCGCGTCGCGGAACGTGAAGCCGGCATGAAACTGCAAGCGATAGGTTGCTTCCGGCAATCGGCGCCGGGCATTGACCAAATCGGCAGTCTTGCGCAAGAGGTCTTCGATGGATTGCATGTTGCAGTTACCGATGAGCAGGCGGCTACACCACGGTTAGGTATTTGCTGTCTTCACCCAGCAACGTAGCACTTCAGCCACGCTCCATGCTTGAGCTATACAGCCGCGCGGCGTGAACGGCTTCTGGGCGTCGAAGATTTCGCTAATTGAACCCACACACGCTTCCCCGAGGTGGTTTGCAAAACTCTCAAGGAAACGACGAGCCAAGCCAAATTCGCCGGGATGAACGCGCAACCAGGCATCGATGAAGGGACCAATCAACCAGGCCCAGACCGTTCCCTGGTGATAGGCAGCATCGCGCGCCCGCAGGTCGCCGTCGTATTTTGCCTTGTAATCCCGTTCGCCTGGCGCAAGTGAACGCAGGCCGTAGGGTGTTAGCAATCGATCGCGCACGGTGTTCAGGACGGCATTCCAGCGGCGCGGCTCAAGAATGGCATGCGGAAGTGACAACGCGAAAAGCTGGTTGGGGCGGCATGCCGAGTCATCGCCGTGCTCGCCGTCGATGACATCGAACAGGTGGCCTTTTTCGGCGCACCAAAAACGCTCATTGAAACTGCGTCGGGCACGCTCCGCAGACTCGGACAATGGCCTGGCGGCGGCGTCACCTTCTTCCTGGCGGATCCAACCTTCAAGCAATTTGAGGGCGTTGAACCACAAGGCATTGATCTCTACGGCCTTGCCGCGGCGCGGTGTCACGACCCAATCGCCGACCTTGG
The DNA here is from genome assembly GCA_035638015.1 of Gemmataceae bacterium. Taxonomy (GTDB): domain Bacteria; phylum Planctomycetota; class Planctomycetia; order Gemmatales; family Gemmataceae; genus DASRAT01. The sequence goes on from DASRAT010000517.1 coordinate 6,326, forward strand.
CATCCATCCAGGTGAGTTGAAAGCCTTCGGCGCCCTGCCGCAACAAGCCGTCCGCGGGATCGACGCCGATGCCGAATCGTGTGCCGCGCTGGTGGTTTTCGACAATTTCCTTCAGCCGCGGAATCAATAGCCGCAAGGTGTCGCCATCATCCGTAACGGCGAGATAACGATCCAGCGCATGAAAGAACCACAGGCTCGCATCGGCAGTGTGATAAAGTCCTTCCTTCTCTCCTTCGGGAAAAAGGTTGGGTATGAGTCCGTCACGCACATAGTGCCCGAAAGTGCGGAGGATATAGCCGGCTTCCAGGTGTCTGCCTGTGGTAAGCGTCAAGCCCTCCAGGCTGATCATGGTGTCACGGCCCCAGTCGGTGAACCAATGATAGCCGGCGATGACCGTGCGTGCCTCATCACCGGCGGCTTGCGCCCGCGTGGAGTCGGCAATGCGGCCCACTGGCTTAATAAGGAATTGGTCGGCGGCCAACACCCATTCCGCTGCAGGTGCCTCCTGGATGGCCGCGTTGGCGGAGGAAATCAAATGACTGCGGCGAACGCGTTCGGCATCAAGGACGGCAAGCGGCGTCATCGCCAGGATTGTTTCCCAATTCTCAGTTGACGCAATCAGGGTTAAATCATTTTCAGGAGTCAAGTCCGCCCGGAAATAGCCCGGTGTCCAGAGTTCGCCGCGTGCATCGTAACCTCGGCTTTTTTCGACTCGATAAAGAATATCCGGCAACACTTTGCCATCCAGCGTGAAAGCCGTGTTCTTCCCGGTGACAAATAGCTTGAGCGGCGGCAACGCGCCGCTAAGCGCCAGTTCATAGCGGTTACCGTCAGCCTTGAAGCTGTAATGGTCGTGGCGCAAGCCACTGACCGGCGCATCGTGGCCCCGAAAATGCACCGAGGGGCGCAACTTGAGGCGCAACCACTCACCCGCCACAAGCCGATAATGGACATGAACGGTGTTCTGCAGATGCGGCATAAAGAGCCGTTTCTCAAAAGCGAGGCCGCCCAGGTCATAGCGCCATACCGGCAAGCCCGCTTCCAGGCGAAACTCGGTTAGATGATCGATGCCATGCAATTCCAAACCGCCGAGGGCGAATTCCTCCGCACCTATGCGATAGGTGTTGCCGTCCTGGCGCCGGACCAATTCCGAAAGATGATTAAGCATGACGATGCGCCCCAGTGGCGCTGGATGATTGGCGATCAACAGGCCATGGAAACGGCGCGTGGCGGCGCCTGCAATAGTACCGGAAGCGTAGCCGCCCAGGCCATTGGTCAGCAGCCATTCGCGACTGAGCAAGGATTCTCTGTCGGATTGGTCCGCGTGCCACGCTTGGCGAATAAACGAGGCGCTCATTTCTCACTCCTCGTTCGCGGGCCAAGGGCCACGGCGGCTTGGCCTGGAATCCTCCAGTTTTCCTCACTGTCGAGCAATGGAGTGCCGTCGCCGCCGTAAATGCGAGCTTCGCTGGACCACAGTATTTCCCACTCGGTGCATTCAGGGGGCGCCAGCAAAGGCTCCGGCGCCGGATCGAGATGCAAATCTCGCCCGAGATTCACGATCAGCAGCCGGTCGTCATTATTTTCGCCTAAGAAACGCACGACCCATGTTTCGGGACCAAGCACCGCGCCATCAAAGCCGCTGCGGTGTTTCGGCGTAAAAACCTTGTCTTGACGGCGCAGCCGCAACAGGTCTCTGTGCAACGCATAGACTTCGCCATGGCGTTGCCGTTCACTGAAATCGAGCTTGCAACGGGCAAAGGTCTCTGGATCGCCGGGGTCAATCAGGGCGGCTTGACTCTCCGGAATTGCAATGCTGGGAAACTGCGACAAAAATTGGGAGCGGCCGGTTCGCACCAGCTTGGCAAGATCTTTGCCATGATCTGCGAAAAACAAGAAAGGGCTGGATGCCGCGAACTCTTGCCCCTGAAAAAGCATGGGCGTGCTGGGAGTCAGCAGCAGAAATGCCGTCAATGCCCGATAACGGCCCGGACTGGTCAAAACATGGCAGCGCTGGCCGCGGGCCGAGTTGGCGACTTGATCGTGATTTTGCAGAAAGTTGACAAATGCCGTGGGCGACAAATCGAGCACGGGACTGCCGCGTCGCTGCTTCTGCCACTTGTAGCGCTGGCCCTGATACAGAAAACCCCATTTGATCGCGGACAGGAACTCCTGGGGGGAGCCCAGGTAATCGGTGTAGTAGGCCTCGTTGTGGCCGGTGAGAGCGACCGTGGCGCTGTGGTGATAATCGTCATTCCACAAGGCGTCGATGCCGTAGCCGCCGCCCTCCAGAGGCCGAACCAATTTGCCGAGTTGTGGCTCGTTCTCGGCCACGAGATAAGTGGAGCGTCCCTTGCCAGCCGCACGGACACCACGGGTAATTGCTGCCAAAATGTGCTCGGCGGATGCATCGAAGATTTGCTGAGTAGCGTCGAGCCGCAAGCCATCGAGGTGGAATTCGTCGATCCAATAGGTGGCATTGGCCACGAAGTACTCTCGCACCGGGGCCGCATTGTCGCCGTCGAAATTGATCGCTTCGCCCCAATCATTCTTGTAGCGGTCCGTGAAATAATCCGCAGCAAACTGTTTGAGGTAATTGCCGTCGGGGCCGACATGATTGTAAACGACGTCCAAAATGACGCCGAGGCCCTCGGCGTGGGCGCGGTCCACGAAAAACCGGAAGTCGTCAGGCGTGCCGTAAAGCCGCGTGGGTGCAAAAAGATCGACGCCGTCATAACCCCAACCGAAGCGCCCCGGAAACTCCGCGACGGGCATGACTTCCAACAGCGTCACCCCGAGCGAAGCGAGTTCGGACAACTGGTCCATGGCCGCTTTCCAGGTGCCTTCCGGCGTGAAGGTGCCGATGTGCATTTCATAGATCACTTGGCCATCGCGCGGGACGCCCCGCCACGCCGTGTCGGTCCAGCGAAAGGCGTTGGGATCGATCACTTGCGAGGGGCCATGCACTCCTTCTGGTTGGAAGCGCGATGCGGGGTCAGGGAACATATTCGAGTCGCCGTCGAGCCGGAAGCGATAAAGTGTTCCGGCCCGGGCCGCGGCAATTTGACCGGAAAAGTAGCCATTGCCTTCCGACGTCAGTGGGCTGGCAGCGCTTTGGCCGGCGTTGGCCTGAACAACCTCCACGCTTTGCCGGCGTGGCGCCCACACTCGGAAGTGCACGCTTCCGTCAGGTTGAACTTCAGCGCCGATTGGCAAACGTCTTTGAGGCATGGCGGTGACTTTCGTTGATTCAGCGTTACCTGTCCCGGGGCGGAGCCGGTTGCCCTTGCACGTCTTTGCGCAACGCTTCTGCCTGAGCGATTGATATGGTTGGTATTGGCTCATCACGCAGGCGCGTGCGCAGCACGGCAAAGGAGCGGCCCTGGAGCTGATATTTCTGTCCGGGTTCGTGGAATTGCCGTTCCTTGCCAACGTCGGCAGTGTCAAGAAGCCGCTCCCAATGCTGCTCACTCTTGGCCAGCGGCAGCGTGAAGGGCAGAGCTTCATGATGAGCGTTAAGCAGCAAAAGCACCGTATCACCAACGAGGGGCTCGCCACGCTCGTCCCGGTCGCCGATCAAATCACCGGCCAACCTGGCGCCGAGGCATTTCACATAGCCGGCGTTCCAGGCGTCATCGGACATTTCCTGCCCCGACGGCTCGAACCAAGAGATATCTTTGATTTCCGAGCCGCGAATGGCCCTGCCTTTGAAGAACTTGCGCCGGTGAAATACAGGGTTTTCGCGCCAGATGCGGATGACGCCGCGGACAAAATCCAGAAACTCCTTTTGCTCGCCATTTAATTCCCAGTTCAGCCAGGTCAACTCACTGTCCTGGCAGTAAGCGTTGTTGTTGCCCTTCTGGGTATGGCTTAATTCGTCGCCGCCCAAAAGCATCGGTACGCCTTGCGAGAGCAAAAGCGTGGCCACGAAATTACGCTTTTGACGCTCGCGCAGGGCTTTGATGGCCGGATCGGCCGTCGGCCCCTCGGCGCCGCAATTCCAGGAATTATTGTCGTTGGTGCCATCTCGATTTTCCTCGCCGTTGGCTTCATTGTGTTTGTCGTTAAAGCTGACGAGGTCGTGCAAAGAGAAGCCGTCATGGCAGGTTATGAAATTGAGGCTCGCATGGGGGCTGCGGCCGTTGTCCTGGTAAAGGTCGCTGCTGCCGCTGAGCCGGGTGGCGAATTCCGACGCCGTGCCACCGTCGCCTTTCCAAAAGCGACGCACGTTGTCGCGGTATTTTCCGTTCCATTCCGCCCAAAGGATGGGGAAGTTTCCGACCTGGTAACCGCCCTCGCCGACGTCCCACGGCTCGGCGATCAGCTTGACCTGAGACAACACTGGATCCTGATGGATGATGTCAAAGAACGCGCCCAGCCGATTGACGGCGAACAGTTCGCGTGCCAGAGTGCTGGCGAGGTCAAAGCGGAAGCCATCGACATGCGCTTCCAACACCCAGTAGCGCAAGCTGTCCATGATGAGCTGAAGGACGCGCGGATGCTGCATGTTGAGGGTGTTGCCGCAACCCGTGAAATCCATGTAGTGCCGCGGATCGTCAGGGGAGAGCCGGTAATAGCAGGCATTGTCGATGCCGCGCATCGACAGCGTTGGCCCGAGTTGGTTGCCCTCCGCAGTGTGGTTATAGACCACATCCAAAATCACTTCCATGCCCGCACCATGCAACGCCCGCACCATCATTTTGAACTGCTGTACGGCATCTTGAGGTATCGAGGTCGCAACATAGGAAGGTTCGGGCGCGAAGTAAGCCAGGGTGTTGTAGCCCCAGTAATTGCTCAAGCCTTTTTCAACCAGATGGCGATCATTGGCATGATGATGAATGGGCAACAACTCGACCGCCGTCACGCCGAGATCTTTGAGATGTTTGATGGCGCCCTCGGAGGCCAAACCGGCATAGCTGCCGCGGAGCTTTTCGGGCACGTCCGGATGGCGCTGCGTGAAACCCTTGACGTGCAACTCGTAAATGAGCGTCTTGTGCCAGGGGACGCGTGGAGGCCGGTCGTCGCCCCAGGTGAACGCCGGGTCGATGACCACGGAC
>DASRAT010000518.1:0-2548 GCA_035638015.1 Gemmataceae bacterium
AAATTGGGGGAGACGGTACGCGGCCGCGCATGTCGCGCGTGGCGGCACACGGCCAACTTGGGGGGCTGCAAATGAACGGCAGTGGCAAAGGGCTTAGCGAAGACTGGTTATCGCTCATCATCGGTATCGTCATTTTCGTGCTTTCGCTGGGCCTCCTTGTAGACCTGGACCTTCTCGGCTGGGTCGTGACAACAAGCGTGTGGACGGATCTCGGCACAGCGCTCGCACCGGTTTCGAAGGCTTATGCGGGGCTGGGCGGCGTCGGCTCGCTCATCGCCACCTATGTCGGCTTGCTGCTCCTGATGACGGCGGGCGCCGCGGCCATGGGCGCTGACGTCCTGCGCTTCATCCCGAAATTCACCGCTGTGTTCGTGATCGCCTATGCCTGTTGGATCTTCGGCAGCTGGGCCCACATGGCGCTCAACACGCCTGACGCAATGCAGAAGGCCGGCATCACCTGGTCCCTGCGGCTGACAAACGAGGGCGGTTTCGTCGTTGCACTGGTGGTCGGGTTGATCATCGGCAATTTCATGCCGGGTTTTGCTGCATGGATGCAGGAAGCAATCCGGCCGGAACTCTACGTCAAGATCGCCATCGTCCTTCTTGGCGGCTTCCTCGGCATCGTGTCGGCGGAAAAACTCGGCCTTGCGACGTCGCTGATGTTCCTCGGACTCGCCTCGATCGTCGTCGCCTATCTGATTTTCTGGTCGGTGGTTTATTACGTGGCGCGGGTATGGTTCGGCTTCAGCCGCGAGTGGGCGGCACCGCTGGCCTCGGGCATTTCCATTTGCGGCGTCTCGGCGGCGATTGCAACCGGCGGCGCTATTCGCGCGCGGCCGACGGTTGCCGTCATGGTTGCATCACTGGTGGTGGTCTTTGCCGTGATCGAACTGCTCATCCTGCCGGCCCTCGCCAATCATTTCCTCAGCGGGCAACCGCTGGCGGCGGGTGCCTGGATGGCCCTGTCCGTCAAGACAGACGGTGCCGCAGTAGCCAGCGGCGGCATCACGGAAGCGCTGATCCTCGCAACGAACGCGGCGCAAGGCATCAAGTATCAGCCGGGCTGGATCCTGGGCACGGCCGCCACGGTAAAGGTGTTCATTGATATTTTCATTGGTGTCTGGGCGTTCGTGCTGGCGTGGATCTGGACCAAGCACATTGACGTGCGGCCGGGCGACACTGTGCGCGTCCGGGAGATTTGGGACCGCTTCCCGAAATTCATCATCGGCTATGTGCTCACCTTCATCATCATCCTGCTGGTGGCGCTCTCGGCCTCTCCACCGATCGTCGCCAAGGTGAAGTCAGCGATGGGCCAGGCCAATACCTTCCGCGGTATTTTCTTCGTGCTGACCTTCTTCACGATTGGCGTGCTGAGCAACTTCCGCAAGCTGTGGGAGGAAGGCATCGGGCGTTTGGCCGCTGTCTATTTGCTGGCGCTTTTCGGGTTTGTCATCTGGGTTGGCTTGGCGATCTCGCTTTTATTCTTCGCCGGGGTGAAACCGCCGCTCGTGAGCTAACAGGGGGATACCATGCAGCAACAACAGCAACCCAAAATCGCCGATGAAATGCGCAAGATGCACGCCGAGCCGCTCCTGCCGATCGAGAAGAAACTGATCTCCTGGAGCCTCGGCCTCGGCATCGTGCTGCTCATCGTGTTGGTCGCGATCAGCAGAATATTCATCCACCCCTGAGCAATTGGGAATCAGCCCGAGCGTGTTTTAAGGGAAAAGGCCAAAAGCAGACATCGGGCGCTCTTATTCGATTAGCTCGTCCGCGCGCTCAAGCAGCGGCCCCGGGACCATTAGACCCGATGCTTTAGCCACCATCCCAACGACCTTGTGGTCGCTTTGTGCGAGATCGATTCTGGCTCGACCTGCCAAACAGCTGGCACCGTAAGACAAGTTTCTATGCAGGCTCTGCGCTACAGCAAGCATTAAATCCTTGGGTCCAGCGGGACCGGATAGATGCAGCGCTATTTATTTGAGCTTCTCTACGAAAGCGGGAAACCGATGACGTTTGCCGCCATCCGCCGCGCGGCAGCTGGAGAAGATTTTGTCTTCCGGTTCACCGTCGAGCGATCGTTGCACCGCAACTTGAAGCGTATGGTCGACAGCGAAGTGATCGTCGCCAACGGTGACCGTTATAGCGTCCATCCAAAAATCTTAGCCATAATGGCCGAAGAGTGAACGACTCCCGTTGTTGAAGAAGTAACGCGGTTCGGCGATTTGTTTCGCGCCGCCAAAATCTTGCGTTTCGCTGACAAAGCCGCTGCAGTTTGCGTTTTGCCATTGAACAGATCGGCCGCGGTTCGTTACCTCCCGTGACGTTGGGAGGATTCCGTGCAGCTTAAGTATACCCAGGACAAGCAGTGTCCGCGTTGTGGCGGAACACTGGAATTCAAGAATACCGTGGAAAGTCCAACAACGGGTTCGCCCGTGCACTTTTTTCAGTGCAAGGACTGCGGGCACATTCATTCAGTTGAGGGTCGAATATCTGCTTAACCGCACTGGCCAAAGGTCCACTTCCATCAACTGTTTTCGGTCGGCTT
>DASRAT010000519.1:0-3472 GCA_035638015.1 Gemmataceae bacterium
TATGCACCGCGCCGGCAGCATGACCTTGGACCGCAAAACGGAAGGCCAGGAAACGGTACACGTTCCCCGTGCTTTCGTGGCTGTGACTGGCAGTGTCCAACCCGGCACCCTTCGCCGCGCCTTGACGCCAGAGCATTTTGAAGCCGGCTTGACCGCCCGGTTGCTCGTGGCCATGCCGCCACGCCGGCCCCGCCAATGGAGCGAAATGGAGATTGACCCGGACACCCGCCAGGCCGTGGCTCGCGTGTTTGACAACCTTTGGAGTTTGAAACCGGAAGGCGACGGCGACGAACAAAAGCCGGCTCCTGTTCGGCTTGACGCGGATGCGAAAGCGGCATTCGTGCGCTTCTTCGACCAACACGGTGCCGAGCAATTCGACCGCACGGGCAACTTGGCCGCGGCATGGTCCAAGCTGGAAGGTTACTGCGGACGGCTCGCCTTGATAATCCACCTGGCACGCTGGGCAGCCGGCGACGTCTTGAACGAGATCGACGCCGCCAGCATCGACGCCGCCGTGACGTTGGTGCGCTGGTTTGGAATGGAGACGGAGCGCGTTTACACCGTGTTGAGCGAAGGCGAGCAAGAGCAACAGAATCGGCAGCTGTTGGATTGGGTCCGCGACAGGGGTAGCGTTACGGTCCGGGATCTTCAACGCGCTTTTCCCCGTCTTTACCCCAACGCGGAAACTGCCGAGACGGCCTTGAAACAGCTGGCCGGGACGGGGAAAGTGCAACCGATAACGCAAGCCCCCGGCCCTCATGGCGGACGCCCGGCGACGGTCTATCAGGCTTGTTGACAGAATTGACAATTGACACAACCTCAAAAAGCCCCGGAAAAATGGGGTTGTGTCAATTGTCAGCGCACAAGAAAAGGGCCGAAATGACCCCGACCGCCCTAACCTTGCGTCTACTCCGCCGCCGCGGCTACCTGGCGGACGTGTGCGAGCGTTGGGTGCCGATCCCTGACAAAAACATCCGCCGCGACCTGTTCGGCGCCTTCGACGTGGCCGCCATCCATCGGGACTTGCCCGGAGTGCTGGGAGTGCAAACAACGTCCCTTGCCGGCCTGTCCGCCCGCGTCAAGAAACTGCGGTCCCTTCGCGCGGTGCAACGATGGGTCAAGGCCGGCAACGCGGTTCAATGCCACGGATGGTTGCAACGGGCCAGCAAGTGGCGCGTCAAAATTGTGGAGTTGCGGGCCGATGATCTTTGCCCCGTAATCGTGGAAGCCCCGCGACGGCGCAGACCGGCCCGGCATGTTCAAGGTGAACTGTTTGCCAGCGAACCCGGCTAGGATAGAGCATGGCCACGAAACCACGAAAACCGACCAGGCGAACGCCGCGAAGCAGCGCGGCCACGGTTGCCAAGCGCGTGGAGCAAGTTATCGACTTGCTGCTATGCGGGGCCAGCATCATAGATTTGTGTCGTTTTGCGTCCGAGCAGAAATGGGGATTGGACCGCCGCAGTGTCCAGCGTTATGCCGAAAAAGCCCGTGAATTGCTGGCCGAATCGCTTGAGCATGACCGGGAAAAACTACTGGCCGACCACTTGACGCGACGCAAAAGCCTTTACGCCCGTGCGCTGCAGATCGGCGACTACCGCGCGGCGCTGGCCGCCGCCCGTGACGAGGCCCTGTTGATGGGCTTGTATCCCAGCGCCAAGGTGATGCACGAGGGCGACACCGAAAACCCGATCCGCGCCCGGTTGGTCATCGTGGAGGAAATCGTTAACGCCGAGCCGGCCAGCGCCGGCCAAACGGAACGGGAGGCCGCCTAGTCGGCATGTTGACAACAAAGCGCCACCAAAGAAAAGGAAACCAGATCATGGCCAAGACATCCCGCGACGATCCCCGCGAGCGTGAATACGCCAGCGAAGCCGAGCGGCTTGCCCAGCTGCCGCTGGACGTGCAACGCAAGGCCGTGGCGCTTATCCGAGCGCCGGCCGACGATCCCAAGCTGAGCAAGGCCGATCGCGCCGCCGCCCGCGACCGTGCCGACGCGCTGGACCGCCACTTGCGCCGGTTGAACAGTCGAAAAAAGAAAATGTAAGTTTTATATTGACGGACGTTGACACACGTGTTACACTCCCTTTGTTGAGTTGAAGTGGCACCAAACAAGGGGAAAGATCATGGCCGAAATCATCGCTTACTACCGCGTCTCGACAAAGCAACAGGGGGAGAGCGGCCTGGGGTTGGAAGCGCAAGAGGCGGCCGTCCAGAGTTACGCCAAGCAAGGCGGCGCCCGCATCAAGGCGAGCTACGTTGAAGTGGAGAGCGGCAAGCTGGCGGACCGCCCCGAGCTGGCCAAGGCGCTGGCACACGCCCGCCGAAGCAAGGCAGCGCTAGTTGTGGCCAAGCTGGACCGCCTAAGCCGCAACGTGGCTTTCCTGTCCAGCGTAATGGAATCGGGTTGCGAGTTTGCCGCCGCGGACATGCCATCGGCCAATCGGTTCATGTTGCACGTCATGGCCGCGGTTGCAGAGCATGAGGCCAAGGCGATCAGCGACCGCACGAAAGCCGCCCTGGCCGCCGCCAAGGCCCGTGGGACGCTGTTGGGATCTTCGCGCCCTGGCCATTGGGACGGCAAGGAAGAGGCCCGCCTTGCCGGATTGGAAAAGGCCCGCGGCGTATCCGGCAAGGTCCGCCACGAGAGCGCCGCCCACGCCTACACCGACTTGCAACCGACCGTGGCCGCCCTGAAAAGCGAAGGGCTTTCGCTCCGTGCCATCGCGGAGCGGTTGAACACCGACGGCCACACCACGCGGCGCGGCCGGCCCTGGAATCCCGTGCAAGTGGCTCGCGTGTTGGAAATGGCAGGGGCAAAGTAAGGCGGACCTTGCTTTTCGCCTGCCGCGTTGTAATCTCGTTTCAGCTGTCTTTTGGCCGTGTTGGCGTCGGGGAACTCAGAGGCCCCGGCGCTGACCGGCCGCCTCTGAGAAAGGACGGTCCCCGTCATGCGTGTATTCCGCACGTCCTACCGCGACCAGCGCGGCCAAACCAAACAAGCGGCGAAATGGTACATCGAATTCCGCGACCACCTGGAATTCATCCGCCGCCTGCCGGCGCACGAGAGCAAGGCCGCCAGCGAAGAATTGGGCCGCAACATCGACAAGCTGGTTGCCTTTCACAAGGCCAGCGGCGGCCAAACCGACCCGGCGCTGACGCGGTTCCTTGCCGGCCTGGAATCTCGCACCATCGAAAAGCTGGTTGCCATCGGGTTGCTAGACCCGTCGCGCGTCGCCACGGCGAAATCACTGGCGGACCACCTGGATGACTTCGCCGCGTCCCTGGCGGCCAAGGGCAACAGCGCCCGCCACGTTGCGCTGGTCACAAGCCGCGCCCGCAAACTGCTGGTCGATAAGTGCGGTTTCCGATTCTTCGGCGACATCAGCGCCAGCAAGGCGATGGACGCCTTGCACGCCATGCGGACCGAAGGCGACGCCGGCCGGACCGGCACGGGCGACAAAGCCGGCAT
>DASRAT010000520.1:0-3211 GCA_035638015.1 Gemmataceae bacterium
GGGCTTCGTCCACCAACCGGCGATGATCGTCCGGCGCCAGTGCCCTGCGAATCACCTGGGCGGAAATCACCGTGGCTAGATTGGCGACCTGGGTCCAGATGTCCTGGAGGGCCTGATCCCTGGCGACCTCGATTTCGCGGCGCAGCCGTTGCCGTTCGGTGTTGATGTCGGCGGCCGCTTGCGTTCGCATTTCTTCCTTGAGCTGCTCGGCGTCGCGGCGAGCTTCGGCAAGCAGCTTGGGGATTTGCTGGTTGGCCTCGTCCAGCTGTTTTTGGAAATCGGCCTGGTTCTTGGCCATTTCCGCGCGGATTTTCTGCGCTTCCTCGATGGCGCTTTCGATGCTCTTTTCGCGTTTGGTGAGGCCGTCAAGGATTGGGCCCCAGGCGAATTTGCGCAGCACCAAGAAAAGCAGCACGAAAATGACGATCGACCACAGCGTCAGATCGAAACGCGGCGCCAGAATATTGTCATCAGCCGCCCACGCCGGCAGCGCGGTCAAGAGCAGTGCGGCGAGCGACAACAGAAATGGACGGTGCATGTGAACCTCCCGGTTCGGCATGGTGTAGCCGCGGTCCTTAAAACGTCGCCTTGTTGCCAACCAGGAAGCAAAGAATGACGCTAGCCAGCGTGGCACCTTCGAGCATGGCCGCGATGATCAACATGGCGGTTTGAATACGCGCCGCCACTTCGGGTTGCCGGGCCATTCCTTCCAAGGCTGCCGAGCCGATCTTGCCCAAACCCAGGCCGGCGCCGATGATCGTCAAACCCATTCCGATGCCAGCCGCCAGGCCGGCGCCGCCAAACGACACGCTTGTAGGACCCGTTGCCTTCGCCACTTCGACCGGATCGGCGCCTTTCTTGTCCTGCGCCATTGCGGGCGCGAATGTCACCAGCAAAGCCGCCAGAGAAAGAACTGCCACTCTCACCAACTTGGAAATCTTCATGGAACTCAGCACTCCTAAAAAAGTAGCCAGTTGAATTAATGTTCCGGATGTAGCGCCATTCCCAGAAACAGCGCCGTCAAAAACGTAAACACAAAAGCCTGCAAAAATGCGACGAACAATTCCAGCAAACTCAAGGCGACGATGCCGAGCACGCTGCTGAGCGTGATGCCGCCCCAAAGCAACGGCCCCGCGTCGCGCGACATATAGATGAATATCAGCAGCGTCGCCAGCACCATGTGCCCGGCAAACATGTTGGCGAAAAGACGAATGGCCAGCACCATGTTGCGAACGATGGAGCCGATCCATTCCAGCACGAAGATAAACCCACCCATCAAGAAGCCCATGGGGAAAGGCAAATCAATATGCGGCCAGAGTGAAAAGAAATACTTGCCAGGCCCCATCTTGGCGATGCCGTTGCCGTGCATGAAGCCAAACACCACGAGCGCCAAACCCAGGGTCACGAAAATGCTCGCCGTCGGCGATCCGCCCAGCGGCACCATGCCCAGGAGATTGTTGAACAGAATGAACAAGAACATGGTCCACAAAAACGGCACGAATCTGTCGGCGTCATGCCCAATCGACGGCTTGGCAACCTGATCGCGGACAAACGTCAGCAGCACTTCAAAGAAATTGGCCCCCGCGCCGCGCGTCACCCCGCCGTTGCGGACTTTGTTCGCCAGCGGAATGTAAATCGCGCAGATCAATAGGGCGGCAATGATTTCCAGAATAACGAATTTGGAAATGTAGAAGTGGATGCCAAACAAGTTAAAACCTAACGGCAGCTTGATGGCAACGTGTTTGAACGTCAGGATCTCCCACTCGTCGGTGGAGTCCATGACGTGATGTATCGCGTTTGGCTCGTGGTGGGCTTCGCTTTTCGCTGGTTCGCCTTTGTGATCGGCGTGCTGGTTATCCGGAGCGCCTTCGGCGGCGTGCGGCCACAATGGCGAATTGGCAATGGCCAACCATGCCAAGAGGGCTGCCACCGCACAGGTGGCCAGCTTGCGAACCGCATTGAGAAAAGGCCAAAGCGTCATGCAGCGTTACCGCTATGTGTTAACGACGACCAACAGGGCCGCGCACCGTTCAAACGGCTTTGGGGGATTGGGGTGTTTGCTCCAGCGCCGCATTGCGACGCACTACCAGGGCCGACTCGATAACCAATGTCAAAAGATAAAACCCAATGATCCAAAACCAAAAACTCTCGTATTGAAATCCGTCAACCAAGAAAAAAAAGGCCAAACCGACAGCTACCACAAATCCCATCCGGACCCCTGTTCCGCCTAACACGGCGGCCAGCTGTTGCTCGGGTGATTTACCGAGCGCAAAATCACTCCACAACAGCGTTGCAATCGAAGGCACCAGGCAGATGACAGCTGCTACCGCACTGTGAAGCAAATGTCCGTCAGCAATCCAGTTCTCTTTCCAAATCGCCAGAGGCAAAAACAACAACCAGGCCGTCAGCGTCCCGCCCATCAGAATCAAGATTCGCACGATCAAGGGGCACCGTTTTCCGGCTTGTTCCGCTCGCGTTTGAGCGCCTCCTGCTGCCTGCCCAACACTACCAAGTGGGCCACTCCGCCCACAAAACCAAGGATGACGCCGCTAACCGTAAACCAAGGCATGGTATCAGCATAGTGATCGACTGCCAGCCCGACGATCAGCGGCACCACCATCTCAAACCCGACTTGGGCCAGGGTCAGGTAAATGCCCATTTCTCGCACGTCAGGCGGTCGTTCGTCAGGCATGGCTGCCTTCCCTCACGCCGGACGCAAGTGGTTGCGGATGCCGATGGTTTCGTTGCGGAGTGCCGAAAGCGGCTTGGCCACGCGGAGGTATTTTCAGAACGCTCGGGGGAAAGTCAATCAGCATCATGCATTTTTTCACGAAGTCTTGGCGAAATGCCAAAGTAGCAGGGCCAACAGCATATCCGCATGGCGTACAAAGCGTTACGGATGACATACGCCTGTCGTCGCATTCATGACAAGGCGAAAATGGCGAAGATTTTCAGGCAGTGACAGCAGTTTTTCGCCGAACATAGACGCAGAATGCAGCGAATTTATGGTTGACAGTGAGGCGGTTGAATTTGTATCATCTTCGTTGTCAAGCAAATAATGCAATCAGCCCTCATTGAGGGTAAGTTGCGGGCGTTCGCACCAAGACGAGACGTGAACGTGACTCGAAATCATAGTCGGACCCTGTTCGACTGACGACGTTACCAGGCAATCCCTCCCATCGCCGGTAGGGCTTGCCTTTTTTTTGTCGTT
>DASRAT010000521.1:0-8443 GCA_035638015.1 Gemmataceae bacterium
TCGATGCGCAGCCGTGGCAACGTCCAGCGCACCCACATCATGACAAAGACGAGGGTCCAGCCCTTGAGCATGAACACAATCACGTTGATGAGGTTGCCGACATAAATGGCAAGGTCGGCACCAATCAGTAGCGTGAAATGGTCGACCATTTCGCCGAAACCAAGGCCCCAACCGCCCAGGAACAACAAACTGGCAATTCCGCTCACAGCGAACATGCTGCCATACTCGGCCATGAACAGCACGAGCCATCGGAAGCCCGAATACTCGGTGTGAAAACCGGCGACCAATTCGCTTTCCGCCTCGGCCAGGTCGAAGGGGGCGCGTTTACAGCTGGCAGTGGCACAGGTGAAGTAGGTCAAAAAGGCGATGAAGGTGAACGGATCGTTGAACACCAACCACTGCCAAAGCCATTGTTGTTTGTTGGCAATGACCGTCAGATTCATACTGCCGGCGACAATTACGGGGACCAGCACGCAAATCGCCATTGGCACTTCGTAGCTGACCATCTGAGCCGCTTCACGCATGCCGCCGAACAGCGACCATTTGCTGCCCGAACCGTAACCGGCCAGGATGATGCCGAAAACTTCGGTGGACATGACCGCGAGCATGTAAAAGATGGCGATGTTCATGTCCTGAGCGACGACCAAATATCCAAACGGCAAGGCCAAAAACGCCATGTAAGAACCAGCCAAGGCGATGTAAGGGCCCATGCGGAACATCAAATGGTCGGCGCTTTTGGGAATAATGTCTTCTTTGACGAGCAGTTTCATGCCGTCGGCGAGCGTTTGCAGCCAGCCGAATTTGCCGCCGACACGGGTGGGTCCGAGACGATCTTGAATGCGGCCGGAGACTTTGCGTTCCAGCCAGACGGAGAAGATGGCGTTGACGAGCATGAACCCCATGAGCACGGCGGCGTAAATTAACGCCACCGCATAGGGAAACCAAGGGGCGGCAAAGACATCTTTGACGAATTCCGGCACTGTTGGCTCCTCAGCCGCCACGTCGCAGTCTAGTCAAGAGCTATGATGGGCGTTACTTTATGGGCAGGTTTGGGGGATGACAAGGGAGCGAGCGACGCAAGAGGACACGATGGGCCGAAACAATGAAGCGCCGGTCTCGGCTTTACCGAAATACCGAACCCCCGGTTTTGATATTCACTTGACGGCATATGCACTCCAGTCTATATTACTTGGAGAACGCTCCCAAGCGTCGTTTCAGATTTGATTGGCGGAATTCAAGAAAGGATGGCCTGATAGATCACACGGAGTTTCAAACAATGACCGGCAAACAGCCCAAGTCAAAATCGGAGCGACTGGCTGAGTTTTATCGACGACTGCAAGCTGCTCCACCCTGCGATTCGTTGGACGAGGCGTTTGCAATGGTTTGCAATGTGCTCAACGCTGTTGAGGATGAGCTAGCCGACATTCCATTTGACCAGTCAAAATCTGACACCGATGGCAGGCTTTACCCGCCTGTGCGCGAGAGTTTGCATAGCGTAAAGGACCATCCCTCGGTCAAACGCCATCGACATCGCTTGCATTACACGTTTTTTGGCGAAAACGGCTCGGTAGAAGTGCAAGACGTGCAGACCAGGTCTGTGATCTTTACAAAGCCAGGCCGTGATGGTCGAGGAGTTTGGCAACAATGAAGCCATTACAGAAACTGATTAAAGCGGTGCGAACTAGCTTTCCCGACGCCAAATGCGAGCTTGATGCCGCGGAACACCCAAACGGATCGTCATTCCTTGACATTCATTTGGGCGATTACTGGCTAGTTGCGGATTGGCGCAAGCAGCGGGGCTTCGGCTTGACTGCGCGGACCAATGTCGTTTATGGCGAAGGCGCGGATGAGGTGATTCGCGGCGTTGACTCGGCAGTGGCCAGAGTGCTTTGGCTTTTGGAGCATAAGGCTGCCACGTGCCCTCCACTTCCGGTTCAATTGAGGGATCTGCGGTCAAAGCGGCACTTGACCCAAGTTGAAATCGCCCAGCGCCTCGGCGTCATGCAATCCTCCGTCTCCAAGCTGGAAAGCCGCGGTGAGAATATTAGCTTGCGGAAGCTCCAAGAATTAATCGCGGCCATGGGCGGCGAGTTGTCGTTGCACATCACCTTTCCCGCAGAAAACTATGTGGACGAATTGGTCTTGTTAAAACGGCCAGCGAAGGCAGATCAACAAGCAAAACCTCGGATTCGCCAAAGTGCCCTATGTTAGTTCGCGCCGCTTTTCCGCTTCGAGGTCCGGAATTACGGCGTCGCCCATGTCAGCTGCCGCGTAATCATCCACTTCCCGCGCTTTACCGCTATCAATTGCGGCTCCCTGGCCAAGCCGCCCCCCAAGGCGAATTGGCTCGCGATGCCAAGCTGGCCCTTGTCGAAGCTGCTTTGTTGGCCGCCGATGAGCCGCTGCCGGGCAAAAAGCTGGCCGCCGTTGCCGGTTTGGCCGACGGCAATGAAGCTCGCCGGTTGGTGCAGAAGCTCCATGATTTGTATGAAACGGACGGCACCGCCTTTCAGGTCGAGGAAGTCGCCGGCGGCTTTCAGCTGTTTACGCGTCCGGAGTTTCATCGCTGGCTGGTGCGATTCAAACACGGCGGCCACGATTTGCGTTTAACAGGCATGGCCCGCGAAACGCTTGCGATCATCGCCTATCGCCAGCCGATCATGCGGGCGGACATCGAGGCGGTTCGCGGCGTGCAGTGCGGTGACATTCTGCGATTGCTGATGGAGAAGGGGTTGATCCGCATAGCAGGCAGGCACGATTCACTGGGGCGGCCAGTGCTCTATGGGACAACGA
Source organism: Gemmataceae bacterium (assembly GCA_035638015.1). Taxonomy (GTDB): domain Bacteria; phylum Planctomycetota; class Planctomycetia; order Gemmatales; family Gemmataceae; genus DASRAT01. The sequence goes on from DASRAT010000521.1 coordinate 2,794, forward strand.
AGAAGTTTTTGCAGGTGTTTGGGCTGCGGACGTTGAAGGATTTGCCGGGGGTGGGGGAGACGCGGCAGGAAAGTTGACTTAGCCCATCTTCAAAGTCCGAAGTGGCAATTGAAGCAAGGTGTTAATTGCACACAACCCAAGCTATAATGGCATTGCCTGGAACCTTAAAAGATCTGGGAACTGAGCGAAGGCATGCCCGAGTTCATAGACGTAGACCCCGGCGAACTGTTCTTGCCTCCCAGCAGGCCACAAGGCGCCGATCCGGGAAAGCTTGCTCGCCAAATAGCTAAGCATGGCAAGTCGCTGCATGGGATGCCGCGATTGCAACTTGTCCGAGGCAAGGATGGGCATCTGCGAATTAATGACGGCGTTACCCGTGCAACGCGTGCCGCGAAGTTGCGGCCAGGCATATTGGTTTCCGCGGAAGTTATTCAGAATCTGCCCAATCTGAACGTGACGCGAATGCCGAAAGTGAAGGAGGCTCTCCCATGAATGCCAAACATCAGGCCGATTTGCTAGCAGTGCTCGCGGATTTGTGCCAGCGTTATCCCGAATGGCGCTTGGGCCAACTCGTTGCGAATGTTGCCGGCTGGGCCGATCGAGAAATCTGGGACGTTGAGGATGAGCAATTGTTGGAAGCCGCAAGGCTGCACCTCGGTCAGCTATCGCCGCCAGCCGAGGCCTTACTCCGATGAGTTTCCGGCGATCCGACAATACAGGGCCGTTCGGGTCACGTTGGAGGCTCGCCAATAAAAGCCTACTCGGGGCATGCGGCGTGCCCGCCGAAGTAACGGATTCCGACCGACGATGGATCTATTTATTGCTACATGGGTATGATTACTGCGGGACGGGATGGGACGTCTCGTGGGTTTCACCCCAACAGGCGGCTGAATTGTTGGCAGTTCTGGAGCGACAGCTTTCTTCCACTGATGGTTGTGATTTAGTCAGGCTATTGCGAAAAAGAGCAGACACCTAATTGCTCTCCGCCTTGCCATATCGTCAACTGTCATCAAACAAACCCTCAACATACCCTTCAGGATCAAACGGCTCCAAATCCTCCAGCTTTTCGCCAACACCCACAAACTTCACCGGCAGGCCAATTTTTTGCTTGATGTTAAAAATCGCCCCGCCCTTGGCCGTGCCGTCCAGCTTGGCCAGGATAATGCCCGTGCACTCCACTGTTTTCTTGAACTGCTCGGCTTGAACAACGGCGTTCTGCCCGCTGGTTGCGTCTAACACCAGTAGCACTTCGTGCGGAGCGCCTTCGATTTGCTTTTGCACCACGCGGCGAATCTTCTCCAGTTCCTTCATCAGGTGAACCTGCGTGTGCAGCCGGCCGGCGGTGTCCACGATGAGCACGTCAAAATTGCGGGCCTTGGCTTTTTCGCACGCGTCATGGGCGACGCTGGCGGGGTCGCTGCCTTGAGCGTTTTTGACAATGTCGCAGCCGAGACGTTGGCTCCAGATGGTCAGCTGTTCCACGGCGGCGGCGCGGAACGTGTCGCACGCGGCCACCATGACTTTTTTGCCGTCGTTCATGCACAGCTTGGCCAGCTTGGCGATCGACGTTGTTTTGCCGGAGCCGTTGATGCCGGCTATCATGATGACCGTGGGGCCAGTCGCGGCGAAGCGAATGCCTTCCTTTTTGTCGTCGAGCAGCTCGCGGAGCAGTTTTTTGACATATTGCTCAACGTCCTCGTTGATTTCCTTGTCTTGAAATGCCTGGCGGACACGCTCGACAATTTCCGTGGTGGCGGCGCTGCCGACGTCAGCGCGGTAAAGCGTGCGTTCCAGCTCAGCGAGAAAGGCCTGGTCAACGCGACCCCGCAGGCGGAAGAGGGTGGCCAAACCGGTGAACAGCGACCGCGTTTTGGCGAGGCCTTGTTTGAGTTTGCCCCAGATGGCGCGAAGTACCATGCGGACCTCATGGAGTCGGAGATTGTTCCACTGGCGGCGGCGTTTCTGCGGGAATCGCGCCCTTGCGCAACCGATCCAGCACGCCATTCACAAACGCCGGCGAATCGGCAGTGCCAAAACGCCGGGCCAGTTCGATGGCCTCGTCGAAAGCGGTGCCCGCGGGAGTGGCCTTGCGATGCAGCAATTCAAATGCTCCCAGCCGCAAGGCGTTGCGGTCGACCGTGGCCATGCGCACCAACCGCCAATTGTCGGCCGACTCGGTGAGGCGTTGATCGATCTCGGCTTGATGCTGCACGACGCCGTCGAAAAGCTCCAGGCACAAGGTCCGCAGGTCCAGCCTTTTCAGCCGGCCCTCGACGAAGCGCTCAATCTCTTCCCTTGTAATCCTGGCATTATGGTCGCGTTCAAACAACAATTGCAAAGCGACTTCACGGGCGCGCGAACGGTCATCAATCATCATTCGATCCCCGGCAGTTTTCGGAGCAAATTGACCATTTCAATGGCGGCCAACGCAGCTTCAAAACCCTTGTTGCCCGACTTGGGGCCAGCCCGCCGCAGCGCTTGCTCGACCGTGTCGCAAGTGAGCACGCCAAAAATGCACGGCACGCCGGTGTTCAAAGCCGCTTGGCCAACGCCATCGGTCACCGCCCCGGCAACATAATCATAGTGATCGGTTTCGCCCCGAATCACGGCGCCGAGACAAATTACGGCGGCGTATTGTTTGCTTTGGGCTAGCCGCTGGGCGACGAGGGGAATCTCGAAGCAGCCGGGGACGCGGATGACATCAATATCGCCGTCGGCGGTGCCGTGTTGAAGCAGTGCTTCGACCGCACCGGTGACGAGTTGATCGACGACGACGTGATTGAAACGCGCGGCGACCACGGCAAATCGGCCGGAGGAAGTTGCAATATTACCTTCGATTAGATTTGGCATACTTACGGCGTTTAGCCGCGACGCCAGCGGAGCGCGTGGGCTTTGAGTTGCACCAAGGCGCTCCGCTGCGCGTCGCGGCTAAACTAGCTGAGATTCATGCTGTTCAAAAACTCCGAATTCGATTTCGTCCGCGACATCCGGTTGACAAGCAACTCCATCGCCTCCACCGTGTTCATGTCGCTCAGCACCTTGCGTAGGATATAAACCCGCCGCAATTCCTCCGGTTGCATCAGCAAATCTTCCTTGCGGGTGCCCGACGCATTCACGTCGATGGCCGGCCAAACGCGCTTGTCCACCAAGCGGCGGTCCAGGTGCAGTTCCATGTTGCCGGTGCCTTTGAACTCTTCGAAGATCACTTCATCCATGCGGCTGCCGGTGTCGATGAGGGCCGTGGCAAGAATCGTCAGGCTGCCGCCTTCCTCAATGTTACGGGCGGCCCCGAAGAAACGCTTCGGTTTGTGCAACGCATTGGCGTCCACGCCGCCGGACAGAATCTTGCCGGAATGCGGAATTTCCGTGTTGTACGCACGAGCCAGACGCGTAATCGAATCCAACAAAATTACCACGTCGATGCCAAACTCCACCATGCGCTTGGCTTTCTCGATCACCATTTCGCAGACCTGCACATGCCGGCTGGCCGGCTCGTCAAACGTCGAACTGACCACTTCGGCCCGCTCACTCTTGACGCTCCGTTCCATCTCGGTCACTTCTTCGGGCCGTTCGTCGATGAGCAGCACGATAACGTAACATTCGGGATGGTTGCGGATGACGCTGTTGGCGATCTTCTGGAGCAAAATGGTTTTGCCGGTCCGCGGCGGCGCGACCAGCAGGCCGCGCTGGCCTTTGCCGATCGGCGTTACCATGTCCATGACGCGCATGTTGATTTCGGTCGGGTCGGTTTCGAGCACCAGCCGTTTGTTGGGATGCAGTGGCGTCAGATCGTCGAAGACGACCCTTTGCGTCAGCATGTCCGGGTCGCTGTAATTGATCGCCTCGACGCGCAGGAGAGCGAAATAGCGTTCATTTTCCTTGGGCGGCCGAATTTGGCCGGCGACCACGGAGCCGGTTCGCAAACCGAAGCGGCGAATCTGGCTCGGGGAAATGTAAATATCGTCGGGGCACGGTAAATAATTGTAATCGGGGCTACGCAAAAACCCGAACCCGTCCGGCAGAACTTCCAGCGTGCCTTCGCCAAACATCAGGCCATTTTGCTTGACGCGTTCCTTCAGAATCTTGAAGATCAGATCCTGCTTTTTCAGGCCAGTGTATTCTGTGAGGCCTTCATCCTTGGCGCACTTGATGAGCTGCGGCATCGTCATCTGCTGCAGTTCAGTGATATGGGTGCCGCCGCGTTTGACCTCTTCGTAGCGATTGTTGGTGGCGGTGTCGAAACCGCCCCCTTCATCCTGGTGGCCGTTGTTGTTGGGTTGCGGGGGTGTCGGCGGCGCTGCGGGGGTCGCCACTTCAGCCCGGAAATCTTCGACGAAATCATCAGCGGGCTGGTCAGGTTTGACCCTGGGGCGCGGACGGGCGAGATTGGCTTCACGGCGCCCTTTGGCTTCTGGCATGATCAAAACACTCCTTGAAAAGGCTGGCACGAATGGGATGCCGAAGTCTGGACGCCCACGCGGGCGTTTGCAGCACGGCTCACCGAGCGGAACAGTGACATGGCTCCGAAATATTGCACCACGCGGCGGTGCCAGCGGCAGGGAAATTCGTCCGTTCTAAAACACCTGGTTGAGAGCAAGCAAGCAGAAGGGGACGAACGACTTTTATACATTGTCTGAAATAACGCCGTCAAATGCAACGGGAATTCTCCAACGATTCAAAAGTTGGGTTATTTGGGGGGCGAGGGCGTCCGGCGTTCCGGAGTTGTCGATCGACGCATCTGCCTTGGTCACTTTAACATCCAGCGGCAACTGGGCTTGCGCGCGGGATTCGACTTCCTTTTCGGTCCATCCCCGCTGCTGAGAGAGACGGGCTAATCGTTGTTCGCGGGGAGCATCAATATAGACGATTTTATCACAGAATTTGTTCCATCCGGCTTCCAACATTACCGCCGCGTCCACGACAATCAGCCGAATGGCTGGGTTTTGCTGGGCGGCAGCGATCTGATCGCGCATTCCTTTTTCTATCCAGGGAAAGACGATTTTTTCCAGCTCGCGCAACTTGGCAAGGTCCGCGAAGACGATGGCACCCAGTTTTCGACGATTGATCTCGCCATTTGATTCAATGATTGTCGGGCCGAAATGGGCGATCACCTTGGCGCGGATGTCGGGTTGCTGGAGGGCTTCATGGCCCAGCTGGTCGCCGGAGATCACGGCGGCGCCGTGGCGGGCGAACTCGGCGGCCACGGCGGATTTGCCACTGCCAATGCCGCCGATTAGGGCGAGAACGAGCTTCTCACCCACCCGTGCTGGTATAGCGCGTTTGAAGACCAACACCACTGAACCATAAATCTCACCCACCAAGTCACGCAAAGTATGTTCGATGTCCTCCGCCCGGCCGAGTTTACTGGTCCAATGGCCTGATTCCAATTGACGCGCTACATGGGTTGGCACGCCATCAGGCGCCGCGAACAGGGCGATCTTTTCAAAGCCGGTTTCGGCACTTTCCGTTAAGCATTCAGCATAGCCCTTTATCAGGAATGCTTCTCGAAATGCACGTACTGTTACTTCGCGTGGCGCGCCGGCGGGCCAAACAATGTCTGGGTGAATTGGAACAGGCCACCACCAAGTCGTGGTGTGACCGAATGACCAAGCAACGCAGTTATAGTTCTTTGTCTTTGGGCTCGTGACTT
>DASRAT010000522.1:0-5104 GCA_035638015.1 Gemmataceae bacterium
GCGGGATGGCTCGCGGCGGTTTATCAAGATCTTTTGGGCCATGGCACCGCGACCGATCCCAATGCGCCCATTTATCTCACGCAGTTGAACAGCGGCACCCCTCGATCCACGATCGCCAACACGCTTGTCACCGGCGACGAGTACCTGCGCCGCGTCATCTTCACCAACTACGTCAACTTGGTGGGCCGGGCGCCGCACGACAACGCCGATCCGGCTCAAAGCGAGTTCCTTGCCTTGTTGCCGATCCTCAAGCAAACCAAATTCGCTCCGGGCGGCCCCTCGCCCGACGAACAGCTGATCAACGCCCTGGTCGGCTCGCATGAGTATTTCCAGCACGTCGGCAACACCGATCGCAGCTGGGCCGCCAGCGTATATACCAAGGTGTTGGGCCGAGACCCCAACGCCCTGGAAGTTACTAATCTTTTGAACGCCATCCTCGACGGCTACAGCGGCGCCCGACAGTCCGCGGCCGCCAAACTTTTGGCCACTGTGGAATACAAGAATCGCCTGGTGGCCGGCTACTATCAAGGCCATCTAGGTCGGGCTGCCTCCACTGCGGAAATCAATACCTGGGTCAGCCAGATGCCGCCAGTCACCGACGACCAGGTGCTGGCGAACATTGTCAGCTCGGCGGAATACTTCCCGCTCACCGGCGGCGGCAGCTCCAACAGCGGCTGGCTGGACAAGCTTTATAACGACCTGCTCAAACGCGGCTATAACTTCGCCGCCAACAACGGCCAGGGCGAAGGCTTTTTCAAATCCACACTCGACAACACGCCGCAGGCCCAGCTTTTGCAAGCCCGCATCACCACGGCGTTGTCGGTGCTTCAGAGCGCGGAATATCGCTACATCCTGGTGGCGACGTTCTTCAATAAATACCTCGGCAAAAACAAGGTGCTATCGGCGTCCTTCAACGACCCCGAGTTGACGCCGTATGTCAATTTGCTGAACGCCGGAGCTTCGCAGGAGCAGATCATCGCCATTTTGATCGGCTTGAAGGATTATGCATTGCTGACGCATGCGTTCCCGTGATCGAGCGGCGGTCAACAATGAGAAGTGACGAGTCGCGGCGGGGATAAACCCCGCCGCTTGTTTTTGGTGGCGACGTTGCTATGGGTGGACAAATTCGTGTTCCGGATCGCGGACGGTCAGCACCGGGCAAGGCGCTTTGCGAACCACCTTCTCCGCAACGCTGCCCATCAGCATGTGCGCCAAGATGCCGCGACCATGCGTGCCCATGATGATGAGATCAATGTCGTTTTCCCTGGCGCAGGTAATGATCTCGACAAACGGCGGCCCTTCACGCACCAGGCAATGCACTTTCAGGCTGGCGAGTTGCTCCCGCGCCAATCGGTCCAGTGATTCCCGGACCACCGTCATCATTTGATCGGCCGGCGGCAAATAGGGCGGCGTGCCGCTGATGGCGTCGGGCAAGAACAGCGACAGATCCTGCACCACATGCAACAGATACAACTCCGCCCCGAACTTGTCGGCGAAAGCGGCCGCGTACTTCAGCGCATTGTGGGACTGCTGGCTGAAGTCCGTGGGAACCAGGATGCGGTGCAGGTCAATCATTGGAAAATGTCCGGTGTCATTGTCTTACAAGTTGCATGAATCGCTCCCGGAGTTGTTTCGTGACGGCGCCGGGCTTGCCGTTGCCGATGACGCGGCCATCGCACTTTATGACCGGAATCACCTCCGCGGCGGTGCCGGTCAGGAAACACTCATCGGCGACGTAAAGATCGTGACGGGTCAACGGCATTTCTTGGACCGCGATGCCCGCTGCCTTCGCCAGTTCGATGACGGCGTTGCGCGTGATCCCCTCGAGAATGCCGGCGTCGGTAGACGGCGTTTTCAAAACGCCTTTTTTCACCAGGAAAATGTTATCGCCGGAGCATTCCGCGATCTCGCCCTTGTGATTGAGCATCAAGGCTTCCACGCAACCGGCCTGGATGCCTTCAATCTTGGCCAGAACGTTGTTCAAGTAATTACAGGATTTGATGCGAGGATTGAGCGCATTGGGATGATTGCGAATCGTCGAGACGGTCGCCAGCTCCATGCCGTTGTCGTACAGTTCCTGCGGATACATGCTGATGTCGTCCACGATGACGATGACCTGCGGATCGCTGGTCTTGCGCGGATCGAGGCCCAGTCCGCCGGCGCCGCGGGTGACGATGGGGCGAATGTAGCCGTCTTTTTTGTTGTTGATCTTGACCGTCTCCAGGATCGCTTCAACCATCTGCTCCTTCGAGATCGGAATCTCCAGCTTGATCGCTCTGGCCGATTCAAACAGGCGTTCGACGTGCTCCTTCAAACGGAACACCTTGCCGCCGTAAACGCGGATGCCCTCGAAAACACCGTCGCCATAGAGCACGCAGTGGTCGTAGACGCTGATCTTGGCGTCGGGTTTGTCGACGTATTTGCCGTTGAGGTAGACTTTGGGGGTCATGGAAATCTCCAGTGGTTTCGAAAAGCAAGGCCACGAGTGAACATGGATTTACTATCCGTGGTCAACGTTCAGCTTATTACCAAGTTCAAATACTCGGATCTTGTCTTCCATGTTAATGGTTTTAGTCGTTTTTTGGTTTACCGCCGCCCAATTGCGAACGCAATCGCGCCAATTCCTCTTCCAACTTTTTGCGAGCCTCCATTTCCCGATTACGTTCCTTCTCAGCCTCAACCCGCGCCTTGTCGGCTTCTTGACGAGCTTTTTCTTTCAGTTCTATCTGCAATTCCGCATTCTCCACCGCTTCCGCTTGTTGCCGTTCCCGTTCCTCCATCGTTGGCAGGTATTGGTTGGTCACGGGATTCCAGAATCGCAACTGTGTGCCTTGCCGCTCCAAGTGCAGTCCCAAAACCTCGCTCGGCAGCCGGCCCTCGACAGGCTCTATCGGCACATAATCGCCTCCCACGAGCCGAAAACCCTGCAATGGCGGATTGAGATATTCAGCACGCGGGTCGAATAGAAAATACTCACCCACGCGGAGGACATCGCGGTAGAGCCATTTCTTGTCATCGATGTCTTCTTCGCGCGTTGATTGGGACGTTAGCTCAATCACGGCATCCAGGCCTTTGCCTTCTTCCCAAATCAGATAGTGATTGCGCTTGCGATTGGGCACGCCTTTGACGACAAAGACATCGGGGGCCAGGTGGCGGCGGCGGTTGCCTGGCTCGTAAAAAACCAGCAAGTTGCCGGAGACATAGGCCATCTTGTCGGCCGCGAACCACCATTGCAAAGTGTGAATCGTTTCAAACATCAACTCGCGGTGCAGATCGGTTTCCGCCATGGGACGCCCGTCCGAAGTGGGATAGTCGATGGTTGGCGATGGATACGCTGTTGCAGCCATGATCACTCCCAACTGATTATGGACAAATGCCACACGCGGTTTAGACCTGTTCCTTCAGCGCCTGTGCATTGCTCACCAACCCATGCTCCGCGCGAATGCGGTCCACTTCATCCATCACCGCCTCCATGACTCCGGCATTGGTGCTCACGCACCGATACTCCACGGAAAACGCCCAGAGGTTGACGCCCAGCGTGGCAAACGCCAACAACATATGGATGCTCCAGTGCCATTGCTCAAGCTGGCGGCCCGCGCCCGCGGCGGCGGTGGCGATCGCGATCAGCATCGAGAACAACGCCGCCGGAAACGCCTCGCGCTTGAGCTCCCGCGTCAGCTTGGGCAGCGGCTCGTCCGGCATTTTGTAGGCAATGGCGACCTCTTTCACCAGCCGGCCAGTGCCGAGGAAATAGGTGAAGATAATGCAATGGACCAACAATACGGCGAGCGAGGTGAACAGCCCCAGGCAAAAATGAATGAGGTAAATGTCTTTGTAGAATTCGTTTTTGGGCAACGCCATGGACCAGAAGCCGAAGCCGATGGTGGTCAGCAGGCTCAGGAGAACGATGGCGGCAAGGGTGGTGAAGATTCGGGTCATGTTGTGTATCGAACTTTTAGATGTTGAGTGGCGTTTGCTTTTGTTTTATGGTTGCTTGCGTTCGGCTATTTCGTCTAATGCAGACCAGATGTTATCAAGGACAGTCGCTGCCACGCTCCCCAATTGCTTTCCAAGAAAACGTTGATCGACGGCGGTCAACTGAAATACCAACGCCACAGACATTTGATGCAAGCCGTTGGACGCATCTGTTTCCACCAAGACTGTTCCTGGAAACCGAAGGGCGTCTTGCTGAGTCGTCAATGGTATCAAGAGCACGGTAGGTAAGCTGCTATTGGCTTTTTTACCCTGGACCACGATGGCCGGCCGACGGCCTGCCTGGGCGCGGCCGGCACCGCCGGGAAACTCCACCCAATGCACTTGCCCGGCGTCCATCAATCCCCCGCATCATAAGGAAACGCTTCCCAGGAAGAGCCCGCCAATTCCTGCCATTCCGCCAACTCACGGACAAGGTCCGGATGCATTGGCTCATTCGTCAACGGAACTAGAAGTACTCCATTGCGAGTTTCAATGAGTCGAACGGGCGTAGCAGGTTTCATGCCATAACGTTCGCATAACTCGCGCGGCAAAGTCAACTCGCCCCCTGGCTTGATAGTTAGGTTGGTCATTTCATCCTCGGCATCCCTGTGAATGGGCCTCTATATGTCTTGGTTGATTCTAGCCATCTTGTCCGCGCGCGCCAACGTGTCGCGCCTGGTACCGCCTTAATCTCGGCCATCAGGCGCTTCGGCTTAATACCGGAAAAACTTCCCGTCCGCCGTCTTGACAACGATGCAATAGATCACGACCAACCAGACGAGGAAATTGGCGACGGCACAGATGATCTTGAGCCAGCCCGACTCGTAGTGCGGCGGCAAGTACCACGCCACGGCTAACACCGCGTAGGCGATGAACATCTCCGGGTTGCCCAGCCACAACACCGGGAGCCAAGCGAAGGCACCCAAGGTCTGATTGAGCCCCGTGATCTCCTTGTGGCCGAGCCAGTAGCCCGCGCAGAAGCCGAGCACCTGTGTCATCGCGATCACGCAGGCCCAGCCGAAGAGGGTCGAAATCGCCTCGCCAAAGGCGCTGAGGAACCAGTCTTTCATGGTGATTTGTCCTTCGGCGTAGAATATTTTGCTCAGTTGCCGGGCCAACAGCCCAATTG
>DASRAT010000523.1:0-5784 GCA_035638015.1 Gemmataceae bacterium
ATGCAACTCGGTGCGTCGCTGGACAAGCAGAAGAAATATGATGAGTCGGTCAAAGCGTACAATGCGGCACTCGCCCAAATCCCCAAGGACACCAAGGCGACCTACTCGCTGCACATGGCGGAGGGCAACCGTCACATGACCGCCAAACGGTTTCCGGATGCAGTAATCCAGTTCGAGGCGGCGCTACGGGTCATTCCCAATGATCCTGAGGCGACGGCGGCGCTGAAGAAGGCAAAGGCGGGGAAGTAGCATGCGGTGGCAAACCGCTCCTGTTGTTGCACTGCCCCGCCTTGTGTAAGCTGACTTTATGATGCCATTGCCAGCCGACCCCCAGGACGTTTTTCGATCAACGCTGCCCGTTGGTTCGTCATTGGTAGTCGTTTTCGTGCCGAGCAAGAATCGTGATGGAATGCCAATCGAGCAGGACCGGTGGGTTGACGAGGTTTTGCAAACGCTCGGCAGGCAATTTCGTGGGGCAACCGCCTACCCGCGCGGTCGGGGCGTTTGGCGCGACGATTCCCGTGGCGGGGAATTATTGATGGAGGAGCCGGTAATAGTATTCACGTATGCTGCCAGCGCGGATTTGACGAAGGCTGCGTTGACGGCTTTGTATGCCACCTTGAGCCGAATGGGCCGCGACACGAACCAAGGTGAGATTGGCGTCGTCATTGACGCACGTTACTACGGCATCACGGATTACACTGGAGCTTGAGCCATGCTTCGACCTGATGAAATCCAGCAAGCGCTGCACGCCAGCCGCGTAGTGGACTTGGAGATGGCCGACCTTCATGGGCCGCTGGGGTTGGAACACCTGGCCGCAGTCGTAAAAGATTTGCAAACACAGCCGCAATCATCTGTAAATGGCAGAAGTGAAGCCATAACCATCACATTGCGATCTGGGACGCGGCAAAAACTGGAACGCATGGCGACCACGCAGGTCGGCGGCTCGTCCAACCATCTCACCGCCGCCGACCTTGCCGCGGCAATAGTCGAGCGTTTCGTCACCTCCGCTGCTGTTTGAGAAGCAATACAAAGCAATTGGGACGGCGGAGCTTGGCATTTAGGGATCAACGGTCAACCTGGCAACGCCAGCCGCCGAAACGACAAGCAAAGATACAGCGACAGGATCGCCGCGAAGAAACACCATACCGATATGAAGGCGTACCAGTAGAAAACCTGGCTCACCGTCGCCGCCACCACGAGTGCACAGCCAAGGAAAACAAACCCGCGAGATGGAGAGATCAGCGGCGGCGTCCCGACGATGACAACGTACAACACTTGCCAGGAAACGACAGGCATCACCCGAAACGCGGCCGACTGGGTGATGTCGTAAGCGATGGCATGGCCCATGGCATCGACGATCAACACCTGGGGTTCCAGGAGAAGAGGCAGATAAAGCATCACGCCTCCCACAAACCCCAGAACGGCAAAGACCGCCCAAAGCCGTTTCCTCCGAGCGTTGTGCTCGGTTAGAAAAGTGCAGAAGGGGATCCAGAAAGGCCAAAAAGCAAGCGCGAAGTAAAGGTAGAAGAACGCGGCATTTCGCGCAAGACCGGGATCGTCCTGGTCAACTCCGTTCCATACCAAACCTTCGCAAAACTGCTGGGCGGCAAAGGCCCACGGAATGATTGCCAGGCCGAGATACGTCTTATTCTTGGCGGCCGCGCTCCACACGCAATACGCCCCTGCTGGGACGAGTATTGCCGATAATCCGAAACTGGCATCGGCTGAAAAACACATGGTGCGTCCTTGGAACGTCTTGCCTCAACCCAGCCCTCACACCTTTGTGAAGTCGTGGACCGTTGCCGGCAGCAGCCTTGCTACTCCAACACCACCTCATCCCCCCGCCCCATCTTCACCGCCAGCGCCCTCAAATACATATCCAAATACCACGTCGGCTTCATGAACAGCCGAAACATAAACCGAAAAAACGGATTCGGGATCTGCCCTTTTTCGGTCAACGTGACGCGGCTGCCCGCGTCGGTTGGTTCGATGTCGAATTCCCACTGCCCCGAGAATGGCCCGCCCTCGTCGGCGATGCAGCGCACCAATCTGCGCGGCGGCACAGCCTGGACGGTTTCCAATGTCATGGCGTAGCCACGTTTGTCGGTTTCGCGCCAGAGCGGATTGCCATTACGATCGGGCAAGCGCTCAGCCGTTTTCAGTTCGGGATGCCAGCTGGGCGCTGCCGCGAAATCAGTAATGATTTGCCAAACTTCGTCGGGAGGTTGGTTGATTTCGAGTGAGCGTGTTGCCACATGGCCGCGCGGAAAGAAACAGCCGATGAGGGCGATCAGCGCCAGCACGCCTGCCAGGCAGCCGATGCCGATTGCCACCCAGTACAAAACGTCAAACAAGGCGCTCATGGCGGGTCACTGCTTCCTCTGACACCACGGGGCGCCGCAGGGCGGCCCTTCGCCGCAGGAGGGCATCGGCAAGCTTGTGCCTGAGCTTTGCGGGCGGGCCGGCACACTCAAGAGGCGTTCCACCTTGGTGCTGGCGCACTCGGGGCACTCGACCTTGTCGCCGTTGAAGACGAGCATCTCGAAATTGTGATCGCACTTTTCGCAGGCGTATTCATATAGTGGCATCGCTTTATTCCCCTCATGTTCGGCGGCGTTTGTACAGTTCGCTGGCTCGCATCAGGATTTGGCGTTCGTGATCGGTGAGGCTAGCCTGACCGGTCCGAGCGACTTTCTCCAGCACCGCGTCCACCTTGGCTTCCAGTTGCTCATCCATCGGCGACGACGGTGGTGCACCCACGGGAACGGCTTCGCCCGAGTCGTCATCTGGCCGGACAACACGCAAACGAGGCCGGCTGCGCTGCGCTCGCCAGGCACGGATGCTAGGCAGCAAGCTGGTGAGCCGCCACTGCATTTTGAAATAGGCGAAACCGAAGGCCGCCCCCGCCAAGTGGACCGTGACCGCGGTCGTCGTTTCACGTCGGCCGAGAAACACGAAGGCGTCCTGTGCCACCTGGAACACCACAAACAACCAAATCGGCACTGGAATGATGAAAAAGAGCAGAATGACTTTCCGCGGGAAATGACAGGCGCAAAGGACCATCACTGCCGTCACTGCGCCAGATGCTCCCAGGCATGGCGTGATGTCCCCATTGGCCATGGCCCAGAATTCATAGCCCACGCCGCCGAGCAGGGCCGACACCAGGTAGAAGGCCAAAAACTCCTTGGTGCCGTAGACCGCTTCCACATCACTGCCGAACCACCACAAGAACAGCATGTTAAAAACAATGTGTTGCCACATGCCGGGGTCGTGCAGGAAAGCGTAGGTCAGCAGCCGCCAAACTTCGCCGTGCAGCACCAGGTCGGGACGGAGCTCAAACCACTCGGTGACCGTTCCCAGCGGATGCTTGGGGGCGCGGCTCAAAATCTGCAACACAAAAGCGACAACATTGATAATGATGAGCCACTTGCAGGCGGACCCCGAAAGGCCCAGCGCATCGAGGTAGCGCGGTCCGGTGCGCCGGTAGTAGTCGCGGTCGTAAATGCCCATGCGCGCAGCTCCAAGGCAGCCGTCCCAAATCTCCCACCCTCTTTTTACCACGGGCGGGCACGGAAGTGAACAGCCTGATTGTTATCCGCCGCCCGGACGGAACAGAACCAGGTCATGGCGGCGAATGACCACACCGGATTTGCCGTCCTGGCGAGGCCCCATGGAATAGACGCCGAACTTGCCGGTCGCCGTCTCCGCGACATAGAGAGCAGCCTGGCCAGGGGCGATGCTGCCTGTCGTCATGAGGAAATGGACCGCTTGCTTGGGCTGGACGCCAAACTCGGTCACCAGATCGACCTCGTTCCAGCCGACGATCTTGCCGTTTTTGTCGATGATGGTGCCCAGCAATTTGCCGGAGCGGTAGTCGAGCAGCCAAACGCCGTCGGTTTGGCCGCCCTTGGGATTCAAGGAGGCAGGCCCGGTGCAAATGATGTAATCCTCGAAGCGGTCGCCCGATGCCAACACCGGCTTGCTGCCGCCAAGATAAAGCCACATGGCGGCCACGCCGAGCGCGACGCCGCCCAGTAACCAACAGAATCGTCCGAGGTCTTGCATGGAAGGTACTCCGATATTGCTTAGCCGCGACGCGCAGCGGAGCGCTCCGCTGCGCGTCGCGGCTAAACGATACTGCCGCAACGATCCAATGGAGTGGATCGCCGTCAACGACTATACCAGGTTCGCGTTGCCACGGCAGCACGACCTGGCGTATGATGCAGCCCCGTTTCGAGGATTGCCCCAGTTTACGGCCTTCACCAAAGGATTGCCATGATCGCCAAATTTATCCGCATTTGCGCCGTTTTGCTATTTTGCCTGGCCGGCACCGGAATGCAGTCCGGGTGCAATCACAAGGTCGACGGTTCCGGGACGGCGGTTCAACCGGGCGAATTCCTGTTTTGCCACTGGAACGTCGAGAATTTCTTCGACGACAAGGCCGACAAACGCTCGAAAACGGACATGGAATACGACAGCTGGTTTGCCAACAACAAGCAAGCCCTGGAATTGAAACTCGACAAACTGACCGAAGCCCTGCTCAAAATGAACAATGGCCGCGGTCCCGACATTCTGTGCGTGTGCGAGGTGGAGAGCGTCCGTGCCGCGGAATTGCTCAAGGATGCGCTCAACAAAAAAGTCGACGCCGGCTCGCAATATCAAAATGTTTTGATGAAAGAGGTCAGCGCCGGCCGCCACATCGCCCCGGCGATCATCACGCGCTTGCCGGTGCTGCCCAACAAGACCCGGTTGCTCGAAAAAACGATGCGCGTGCTGGAAGGCCACCTTGTCGTCAACGGCAAGGAATTGACGATCTTCGCCTCGCACTGGACCTCGCGCATCCAGGCCACCGGCGAACAGGGCCGCGAAAAATACGCCGACGCCATTTACCGGGAATACGTGAAACTCCATGCGGCCGATCCGAAAGCCGCCGTCATTGTCTGCGGCGACTTTAATGATACACCGCAGGATGTGAGCGTGGTCAAGCATTTGCACGGTTCATCAAACAGCGGCGACGTCCAGCAGAATCGGGCCGACCCGCTGCTGTTCAACTTGTTCGGCGACAAGGACGCCAAGGGCTTTGGCACGCATTTCTACAACAGCAAGTGGTTCATTTTCGACCAGATTCTGGTGTCACCCGCGATGTTGAGCGACGGCGGCTGGACATGCGATGTGGCTTCCGCTCAGACCTTTAATAGCCTGCACAAACCCACCGACGCCCAAAAACGGCCGTGGCGGTTCGGCAATGAGAATGAAAAGGGCGCGCGCGGCTACAGCGATCACTTCCCGGTAATAGTAAAATTGCGAGCGAATTAACGGCGTTGAATGACTGCAAACCACGCCTTCGGCCCGCCCTCCGAAAAGGTGAACTCCTTAAGGTTGGGGACAACCTCGAAGCGCGCTGGCTGAATCGATTCCACCGCCCAGCCCTGGGCGAAGGCGTCGTGAATTTCCTGCTGGCGAATTCGTCTCGGGCCCTGTGTGCCAGGCTCTTCATTGCTGAAGCAAAGCAGAAAGAGGCAACCACTTGGTTTCAGCACTGTCGCCAAACCCTCGACGTACTTTTTGCGGTCGTCATCCGAGAAGACGTGAAACAGACCGCAATCGATCACGCTGTCGAATCGCTCCGACCAACTTTTCAAGGTTGTGGCATCCTTGACCACGAACGTGGCGGACGAACCGCGCTCGCTCGCCTTGCGCTTGGCACGCTGGATCGGCTCGTCGAGAAAATCGATGCCAGTGACCCGATGGCCCAGGCCCGCGAAATACAGTGTTGTGTCA
>DASRAT010000524.1:0-4972 GCA_035638015.1 Gemmataceae bacterium
CAGAAAAATGGTCGAAAAACTGGAATGTAAGATGGAGCGCACGCTCGGCAAAGAGATCCTGAAAATCGCGGGCCAGCTAACGCCCAACCACGCGGTCGACGGCCAAAAGCGGACTTATCAGATTCACGAAAAAAAACTGGAAGGCGGCAAGCCATGTGTCGTCAGCCTGGAAAGCTTCAAGGGCGCCGCCTGGTTTGATACTTTTCTCCGCATCGAGGACGCCGACGGCAAAGTCCTGGCCGAAGATGACGACAGCGGCGTGGACCTCAATGCCATGGTGGTGTTCACGCCGCCGCAGACTGGTGTCTACCGGATCTTTGCCATCAGCTTTCAACCGGGCGCCACGGGGAATTATCTGCTTGTCGTGAGGCAATAAAGTTAGCGCCATGCACCGCAAGATGACACGGTGCGCCACATTCTATGGGAATACCATGTCCCTCATACGTTTCCGTTTCGTTGTCGTAGCTTTGTGTTCTTTGTGCCTTTGTGGTGAATCTTCCGCCGCGCTCGATCCCGAATCGAAAACCCCTTATCACATTCGCATCGTCCTCCAGGTGGCCGACCACCGCATGCTGACCGCCCAGTTTCAAAAACACCTGGAGGGTGACATCCGCGATCAATTGCAATTGGCGCTGGGCAAGCTGGCCCAGGTGGAAGTCGTCCGCGGCCATGCCCGCATCAGTGATATTCGAGCCAAGGGCCTACAAGCCGTGTTGAACAACTGGGACGAACTGTCGAGCGCCCAAACACATTTTGTCTTGATCGACTTCGCCGACGGCAAATACCACATCCAAACCGGCCAGCACGACGGCATGACCGGCGTATCCAGCTCCAATGTGCGCCGTCAAACGCTCAGTGACCGGCAACTTGTTGCTGACGCTGCCGTACAAATGATTCGGAAGGATTTCGGCGTCATCGGCACATTTCAAGAGCTCAAAGGCAAGGAAGTGACGCTGACGATCAAAGGCGGCGGCCTGGTCGATTCGCTGGAGCCGTGGCTCAAGCGCGGCGACGTATTCACGGTCGTGCGCATCAGCGAAGCGTCGGGCAAAACGCGGGCCAATCCCATCGACCAGGCCGTCCTGGAGGTTGTCGAATTGTTGCCCGGTGGCCAAGCGCGTTGCCGTTATTTTTGCCGTTATGCCCTTGATCGCGAACTGAGAGACGCCAAACCCGTCTCCGGCTATCGCTGCATCAAGCTGAGCACCATCACCGCTCCGGTGCAGGTGCGTCTGGTGAACAAGGAAACGTACGAGTTCATCAACGGCCTCAGCGTGGAGATTTCGGCCACGGACAGCTTCAAAGGCGCCCTGAAGAAAGTCACCACCCTCGACAAGGGCCTGTTCAAGTCGTCCACAACGTTCAGCAATGTCGCCTATGTGCGTATCTGGTCGGGGGCCAGCTTGCTCGTCGAATTTCCGCTGGCACTGGTGGACGATCGCGTAGTCGTCTGCTGGATGTCGCCCAAGAAAAACCTGATGGATCAGGGCGACGTGGAGCTGCGCAAAGAGCACTGGGTACGCTGGTGCATCGAAGCGCTCAGCCTGACCGACCAGCGTTTGAGCGAACTCAACGCCGAGTTGACGCCCGAAGAAGCTTTGAAGCTCGGCCAAGAAAGCAAGGACGCCATTGCCGCCGATTGGACCCGTCTGGAGACGGAACGCAATCATTTGCTTGAATTGGCCAAGAAACAAAAGATGGGCCTGGATCTCAGCGTCGGTGAGCAATTCACCGCCGCCCTGACTAAACGGCTCGATCAACTCAACAAATACCTTGACGAACTGGACAAGCTCATCAAGGAAGCCAACAGCGAAGAACGCAAGGAGCTGATCGCCAAGGTCAAGCGGGCCGAGCTTCTAGAAAAGCAAGCTGAATTCGACAAGGCCCTGGAGCTTTACGAACAAGTGCTTAAATCCCCCAACACCGCGGAGGTCAAAGCCCGCGCCGATCAACTCAAAGCCGAATGGCAAATCAAAAACAAAGAACATGGCGACGCCCGGCTGTTCTTGTACGAAACCTGGCCCAAGCTCGATTTGTCCGAGTTGCAAGCCAAGCTGGGCAAGGCGCGGGAAAGCTTCAAGGTTTGCAAGGAGGCCGGTGACCGGCTGACGCCGTTGAAATTGCAGCTGGTCAATATCCAGCATGCGACGGCACTGGTCCAAGAGTTGGAAGTGCTGCGCAAGGCTCCCGACAGCCAGGATAACCACCAGAAATTGAGAACGATGCATGAGTTGGCAACAGACTTGCGCTCCCTGCAAACCGAAGTGACGGCGTGGATTGCCAAGGAAAAATGACGCTCACCGCCTCACCGGCGGCGGCTGATGTGGTTGCTGCGGCGCCGGCGCCCCGCCCACCTTGATCGCCGTCTTGCACAACAAACACGCCACCACCTTGTTCAAATCGGTGTCCTCCACCAACATGAACTTGCGGCATTTCGGATTCGGACATTGCACGGCAAAGACCATAAGCGTAAATTCCAATTCCTAGCGCCGGGTGCCATGCCCACGGCTTTACTTGGGCATGTTGAGACCCCAGGCAAGCGTCGGTTTCTTAACGTATCCCCAACTGCAAACCACCCTTGGCATGTGCCGGCAAACATCTTTGTCGAAACTTCTCTCATGCCCACGCATGGCCGTGGGCATGGCACCTGGCGCAGTCAGGGCGCGCTTCGCCGCGCTGGCCTTTTCAAGTAGAAAACAACGGCAACGGTGGTTGCGACGATTATTACTATCAAGATACCCACGCCAATCAGCAAAAAGGGAAGAGCACTGTCAAACCAATTTCCCCCGACACTTGGCTCTAAGGTATAAAGACAATCGAATTCGGCTTCTACATCTTTTCCCTCTTCAATCCACTTGATCTCTTTGTTCCGCAATTCGCCAAACCATGTTTCGGCATCGGCAAGCTCACCACGAAACTCCGCTTCCAGGTCCGCCAGAGTGTGGCTAGCCTGCATGTGAATTGCAGCTTCGGCAAGTGCTCGAAATTGTTGCTGAGCGCTAGGATCCCTGACTTCGTAGGAGGCTCTGAGGTAGGCGCGCGAGGCTAGCCGTTTGGCGTCTACGTCCGGCCGCCCATGCGAAAGGAGATCGCCAAGTGCTTCCAGCAACATTGGATTGGCGTGGTTCGCAAATCGCATCATGCCGAGCACACCTTGCACGGCTGGCTGCAAGTCAGCTTCGGTCATCACGCTCTTACCCAAACGCTGTTTGACAAACTCTTGAAATCCGCCCGATACACGGCCAGAATCCCTTTCCCTTTCTTCCTGGCTCGATTGCAGTGGCAAGATAAGCTTGCCGTTTCGCCGTTTTTCGATCGCATATTCAACCAGCCACTTTTGATAAATTTCACGGCCAAAATGAGCGTTGGGATTGATGGTCAATGCCTTGTCGATGTGGGGAAGGCCTTGCTCGAAATCGCCGGTGAGAATGTGGAATGTCCCTAAATTGGAATGGGTTTCATAGAGTCCGGGTTTTAGCTTTTCTTTGGTCAATATCGTCTCAAGCGCCCTGGCATGCTGGCCAGTCATTTCATAGGCGACGGCCAAATCATCGTAGTACGCCAAATTTGAAGAGTCGGCCGCCAGCTTGGCGATCCGGTCCTTGATGCGCCATTCGTAAAACTCCTTGGAGTGGCGCAAGAATTTTCCCGTGATGAGTTCAAGAGTGGTGGGAAAGCGTTCGCGTTCCTGGCGGAGGGTATCGTAATCCCAAATACAGGCAATCGCAATGGCGGGAAAAGCCAATAGGACAGCTACGACGATTGAAGCTCGCGATGTATTAAGCATTTGATTTTCCCCGCAGGCGCGATGAGCGTCATTATACGTTTCATCGAAACGTATGGGCAAAGTCGGCAGGTTTTTTGCGCTAATTGCAATCGAAGAGTGCCAACGAATATCACGTGAAAAGGCTGGCGGTCTTGGCGGCCTTCGAGAAAACACGGGGGGAAGTGCGGTTTAATCCTCCCCCGCCGTCATCGGCATCCGCGCCAGCTCCTCCACAATCCGCGGATTCAGCCGAGCATTGACATACCGCGCCGCCACGCCCAGCGCATTCTTGATCGCCTTATCCCCGCTGCTGCCGTGGCAAATGATGCAAATTCCATCGATTCCCAAAAGCGGCGCCCCACCGTGTTCGTGATAATCGTAACGATCGACCATCGCCTGCAGCGCCTTGGCGCCTTTGTCGCGTTCGACGCTCAGGCTGCCGAGCAATTCCTTGGCGGTCATTTTCATGACGAAATCGAAAACGCCTTCGGCCACTTTGAGGACCACGTTGCCCACGAAGCCGTCGGTCACGATGACGTCGCAAACGCCTTTGTTGATGTCGCGACCTTCGACGTTGCCGATGAATTGGGCTTTCAGCGGGCTGGCGTTGAACAGGGCGTGCGTTTCCTTGTGGAGGTCGTGACCCTTTTGTTCCTCGGAGCCGACGTTCAAGAGGCCAATGGTCGGATTATCGCGTTGCAAAATGAGCTTGGCGAAGATGCTGCCCATGATGCCGTATTGATAAAGATGT
Source organism: Gemmataceae bacterium (assembly GCA_035638015.1). Taxonomy (GTDB): domain Bacteria; phylum Planctomycetota; class Planctomycetia; order Gemmatales; family Gemmataceae; genus DASRAT01. Next base: position 4,518 of record DASRAT010000524.1, read on the forward strand.
TCCGGCTTGGGATTGACGTTGGCGCCCACGTCGAGGACCACCGAGGCGCCTTTGAAAGTGGGCATGACGGCCGCGATGCCGGGGCGGCGCACGCCTTTGAGGAAGAGGCGCAGCCGAAAACCGCCGGCGACCATGGCACCGGTATTGCCGGCACTGACGACGGCGTCCACCTTCTTCTCACCCAACAGTTGCCAGCATCGGCTGATCGAATTGTCCGGCTTGGAGCGCAGCGCCACGACGGGGCTTTCTTCCATGCCGATGACTTGCGTGCAATGGAAAATGTCAATGCGGCTACGCACTGCCGCGTCGCCGGTGACGTGCGGCTCCACCTGGGCCTTGTCGCCGACAAGCGTAATCCGCAGATCAGGATCGGCAGCGACGGCTTGAACCGCGCCCGCGACCACCGGTCCGGGCGCATGGTCGCCGCCCATAGCGTCCAGGGCGATCTGCATGGC
>DASRAT010000525.1:0-3219 GCA_035638015.1 Gemmataceae bacterium
TGAAGAAACCGCCCGCCCGCTCGCAAACCCATTGCACGAGGCGTGTGTCTCCCGAGCAGCGGATCAGCGCGTCAATGCGGTCAAGCGGATTGGCCGCGCCGCTGCCGGTGCCGTCGTCCGGCTCAGCCCACTTGTAAATCATCGAGAGCGACAAACCCAGCGCGGCGGCGACCTGTTTGGCGCTGGTTTTCTGGAAGACTTCCTGAAGCAGTTCGTGGGATTGCATGCGGCCACCCTATCACGGAGAGGGCCGAGGACGGAAGAGCCGAGTTGCGAGCCCGGGTCAGGTTATAAATCGAACGGGACATTGTAGATGATCGGCCGGGCGGTTCTGGTATTGATTAAGGCGATGAACGACAGGATTAAGGCCCGACTGGAGATGGATTCCGCGAGTGGGAAAGCGACTGCACGGGACGGATTCCGAACGCCGTCGTTCCGTTTTCTGTCTTGCTCGAAAGCACGGCAGGCATTTTACTCCGTTGGACTACTCTGACTAAGAATCAACCAGGCGGCGCCTATGGAATTCACGATCTATCTCATCTGTTTAGGAGTGGGTTTCGTTTTTACTCTCTTCAGCGCGATCTTTGGTCACATCTTCGGCCACGGTGGCCATGACGGCCACGTGGACGGCAGTGGCGGGCACGCGGAAGCGGGCATTGACTCCAGTGACATGCCCGGGGTGTCGGCGTTCAGCCCCACCATCATTGCTTCATTCATCACGGCGTTTGGCGGCTTCGGCATCATTTTCCATCAGATACCCGCGACTCACAATGCGTGGGCCAGCGCGCCGCTCGCGGTTCTCAGCGGTCTGCTGGTCGCTGGCGGCGTTTTGTGGTTGTTGCGTCAGCTTTTCAGCAAGACGCAAAGTTCAAGCGAATCGAAAGTCGGCAGTCTGGTCGGCGAGATCGCCACGATCATCACACCGATTCCGGAGAATGGTGTGGGCGAAATCGCCTACGTCCAAGCCGGCACGCGTTACACGGCGCCGGCCCGCGAGGAAAGCGGCGCCGCTGTGGCGAGCGGCAAGCCGGTTAAGATCACGCGCGTCATAGGCACTCAATTCTACGTCGTTCTCGTATGATCCATTGCCCGAAAGCTTAACCTCATCAACTGAACCAATCCTATGAACCCGATCCCGTTGTTCGCTGACTTGAGCTCCGCATTGTCCGGTGGATGGATACTCATCGCCATCGTCGGCCTCGCCATCATGCTGGTTGTCGGCATCGCGGTGGTGCTCAGCCGCTACACCAAGGTTGGCCCGAACGAGGTGCTCATCGTCTCAGGAAAGAAGCATCGCTACGCCGACCCGGACGGCTCGATCAAGACACGCGGATTCCGCATCGTCAAAGGCGGTGGCACATTCGTTTATCCGGTCGTGGAAAAGGTGGACATCCTTTCGCTCGAGCTGCTGACCATTGATGTGCAGACCCCTGAGGTTTACACCAGCAAAGGTGTGCCGGTCAAAGTGGACGGCGTCGCTCAGATCAAGGTCAAAGGCGACGACATCTCCATCGCCACCGCCGCCGAACAATTCCTTGGCAAGAACACTGACGAGATCCGCAACATCGCCACGCAAACGCTCGAGGGCCATTTGCGCGCGATCCTCGGCACGATGACCGTCGAGGAGATTTACCAGAACCGCGACGCCTTTGCCTCGAAGGTCCAGGAAGTGGCCGCGGGCGATATGGCCAACATGGGCCTCGGCATCGTCAGCTTCACCATTCGCGACATCCGCGACACACAAGGTTACCTCGATGCGCTCGGCAAACCACGCATCGCCCAGGTCAAGCGCGACGCGCAGATTGCCCAGGCAGAAGCGGACCGCGACGCGATGATCAAATCCTCCCAGGCCACACAAGCCGGGCAGGAGGCGAAGTTCGCCGCCGATTCCAAGATTGCCGAAGCCCAACGCGATTATCAGTCCAACGTCGCAGGTTATCAGGCCACCGTGAACCAGAAGAAAGCCGAGGCCGATCTGGCTTACGACCTGCAGAAGTTCAAGACCGGCCAGCTCGTGAAGGCCGAGGAAGTGCAGGTGCAGATCATCGAGAAGCAGAAGCAAATCGAGTTGCAGCAGCAGGAGATTCTCCGCAAGCAGCGCGAACTGGAAGCGACCGTGCAGAAGCCTGCCGACGCCGAACGCTATAAAGTTGAAACACTGGCCAACGCGAGAAAGTTTCAGCTTGAAACCGAAGCGACGGGCGCGGCGTCCGCGGCCAAGGCCACCGGTTTTGCCAACGCCGACGTGTCCAAGGCGACCGGTATCGCCGAGGCCGAAGCCAACAAGGCGCGCGGTCTGGCCGAGGCCGCCATCATCGAGGCCCAAGGCAAAGCCACGGCTTCCGCGATGCAACAGAAGGCCGAGAGCTTCAAGCAATACAACGAGGCGGCGGTCATCGAAATGATCGTGCGCGTGATGCCGGAAGTGGCGGGCAGGATCAGCGAGCCGCTCAGCAAGACGGAAAAGATTGTCATCATCAACAGCGGCAGCGGGCCCGGAGGGGGCGCGAGCAAACTGACCGGCGACGTGACACAGATCATCAGCCAGTTGCCGCCGGTGCTGGAGAGCCTGACCGGCGTGAAGTTCGAGAAGCTGCTCGAACAGGTCCCCGCGCTCAAGAAGGCGATGGGGAAAGATGAATCTAAAAGTTGATCCATGGCTGAGAGCGATCAAACAAAAGCGTGCCCTCTTTGCGCCGAAACCATCAAGGTGGTCGCGAAGGTTTGTCCGCATTGCCGGCACTGGCAGAAGAAATGGTCGCTGGGCAATCCCAGAATCATGGCCGCAGCCGGAACGATCCTTCTCATTCTTTACTCGGTTGGGATGGCGGTCTTTTTGGAACAATTGTTAGGGCCGAGGCGCGATTTCGCTGAGTATCGCGATCAGATCGTTGTAATCTCCTCTTCGATGAACGTTAGCCAAACCGAAAAAGGCCGTTACGTAAGTGTCGTTGGCTTGCTTACAAATCGGAGCGATTTCACATGGAAGGAAGTCCAACTGGAGGCCGACTACTTCGACAAGAACGGCAAGCTAATTGACACGGGTCTCGAACGCAGCTTTGAAGCAGTACTCTTGTCCCACGGTGAGGCGGGCTTCCGGATTCGCACTCTGGCGGACAAACCGGAGTCAAGTTACGTTACTCACAAGGTTCTGGTACGAACAGCAAAAGACATCCAAGAACGATTTTAAGATAAACCCGTTGCGGGAGACGGCCCGCC
>DASRAT010000526.1:0-3854 GCA_035638015.1 Gemmataceae bacterium
GTAGCGAGGGGGCGGAGGTGGATTTTCCGTTAGCAGCGCAAAAAGACCGAGCCATTCGTGTGTTTACAACGCGGCCCGACACGCTATTCGGCGCTACCTACATGGTGCTATCTCCCGAGCATCCCTGGGTGGAGTCAATCACAACACCAGGTCAAAAAGCCGCTGTGCAAAAATATCAAGAAGAGGCCGCGCGCAAGAGCGAAATGGAACGCACCGAGTTGGCCAAGACCAAGAGCGGTGTTTTCACGGGGGCCTATGCGATCAATCCCGTCAACAATGAGCAAGTTCCGATTTGGATTGCCGACTATGTGCTGGCAACTTACGGTACCGGCGCCATCATGGCCGTGCCGGCCCACGACGAGCGCGATTTTGAGTTCGCCCAGCAATTCAAGCTGCCGATCAAAACTGTGGTGCGGCCGACCGAGGAATGGTTGAAGAAAACCAAAAGCACCTTGGACCGTTTGACCGAAGCCTACGTCGAGGAGGGTAACGCGGTTAACTCCGGCGCCTTCGATGGAATGACGACAGTCGATTTCAAGAAGAAAATCACCCAGCAATTGGAGTCGCAAGGCAAAGGCCAGGGCAAGATCAATTACAAGTTGCGCGATTGGCTTTTCAGCCGGCAGCGCTATTGGGGCGAGCCGTTTCCGATCTTGCACGAGCTGGGCGCTGACGGCAAACCCAATGGTTTGGTGCGAGCGCTGACGGAGAAGGATTTGCCGCTCCAGTTGCCCGAGATGGAGGACTTCAAACCGTCCGGCAAACCGGAGCCGCCGTTGGGCAAGGCGACTGACTGGATCAACGTTACTCTCGACGGCAAAAAGTATGTTCGCGAGACCAATACCATGCCGCAGTGGGCCGGGTCGTGTTGGTATTACATTCGCTATCTCGACTCGCGAAACGATAAATCATTTTGCGATCCGCACAAGGCGAAGTATTGGCTGCCGGTTGATTTGTATGTCGGCGGAGCGGAGCATGCTGTTTTGCATCTCTTGTATTCACGGTTCTGGCACAAAGTGCTGTTCGACCGCGGGCATGTGCCGACGGCGGAGCCGTTTCAGAAGCTGGTGAACCAGGGCATGATCCTGGGCATGGTTTATTACCGGCATAAGGATGACGCCACCGGGCAGATCGTCTCGCTGCAAAACTTGCAAAGGGACAAGAAATACACGCAGGAAAGAGTGCTGGATGAGGATGTCGAGGAGCGCGAAGACGGGCCTTATCAAAAGGGCACGGATGTTAAACTGTTGGCCGTCGCCGAGAAAATGTCCAAGGCCCGCGGCAACGTGATCAATCCTGATGACGTGGTCGCCCAGTACGGCGCCGACAGCCTGCGGCTTTACGAAATGTTCATGGGCCCGCTGGAAGCCGTCAAACCCTGGAGCATGCGCGGCGTCGAAGGCGTCTTCCGTTTTCTCAACCGCGTCTGGCGGCTCATCATCGACGACCGAGCCGAAGCGATGACCTTGCCCGCCAACGTCCAGGACGTGCCGCCGAGCAAGGAGACGCTGCGCAAACTCCATCAGACGATCCAGAAAGTAACCGAAGATCTGGACGCCATGCGATTCAACACCGCCATCTCCGCCATGATGGAGTTGAGCAATCATCTCACGCGCGAGGAAGTGCGTTCCAAATCGGTATTGGACACGTTTGTGCTACTGCTCAGCCCATTCGCGCCACATTTAGCCGAGGAACTGTGGTCGATCTTGGGCCACAGGGACACGTTGGCCTATGAGCCGTGGCCGAGTTACGATCCGGCACTGACCAAGGCGGACGAAATTGAAGTGCCGGTGCAGGTGAATGGGAAACTGCGAAGCAAGGTAACCGTGCCGGCGGGGATTAATGAAGCAACGCTGCGCGAGGCGGCGCTGGCCGATGAACGCATCCGCGAATTGATCGCAGGCAAGCAGGTTCGCAAGGTGATCGTGGTGCCAGGAAAAATGGTGAATATTGTGGTGGCATAACAAATGGATCATTGCCATGCCGAGGCTGCCGCAAATTGTTCTGCTTGTGTGTTTGTTGGCGGCTTGCTGGCTAGCGATGCAAATCGTCCACGAATTTGGCCACGTCCTGGCCGCCTGGTGGACGGGCGGCGTCGTTGACAAAGTCGTTTTGCGGCCTTGGACAATTTCGCAAACGCAGCTGAGCCGCAACCCCGAGCCGTTGACCGTGGCGTGGGCTGGACCTGTGATCGGTGCCGCGTTGCCGCTCTTGGCGTGGCTGACGGCCAAACTTCTGCGAATTCCCGGCGCCTATCTGTTGAGGTTCTTCGCAGGTTTTTGTTTGATCTCCAACGGCGTTTATCTGGGCGCGGGAACGCTCGAAAACGTTGGCGACGCCGGCGACTTGCAGCGGCATGGCTCGTTTGCGTGGCTATTGTTTTTATTCGCGGTAGTTGCGGTCCCATCGGGAATATGGCTGTGGCATAACCAAGGCCGACACTTCGGTTTCGGCGGCGCCGGCGGTCATGTTGATGACTGGGCCATCGCAGCATGCGTGACGACGATGTTTGTGTTGCTGGGGCTGGAATTATTGCTCGGATTGCACTGATGTCATCGGATGAATCACTTAACCAACCGCGGATCGAACGAAAAAGGCCGGCTCTCCCCAATGGCAATCTTGGCAAAATCGGGATGCGCGGGATTGAAGAGGTAATTGTAATCGACGTCAATTACAGCACTGGGAACTTGCAAAACGGCGGACGCTCCATCGGCGACCCATTTGTCCCCAATGGCCTGTAGTGTGAGCGGGGCCGGGTCAGCCGACCAATTCTGAGGCAAGGTGGCAGGGTCAATTGCAATCACCAGCTTGTTATCGAACGACATGACCACGCGCAGATACTCTTCTACCTTTAGCTGGTTTTTCAATTGCACGAGCATTTCCAAAGCAGCGAGCGCACAACTGCTAGCTGCATATACCACGCCGACGCCGACGCTGTTCCAACGTCCTCCATACAGGCGGGCGCCTTCACCCGAGAATGCGCTGGCCGCATGTTGGCGTTTGAAGATGCGCCAGGCGTCGACCTTCATGGGAACACTCCGTGTTCCAACTGCCCTATCAGACGTTCGACGGCTCGCGCGCCCATGTCGGTCTCAGCAATGACCAGCGGCGGAATTTGGCCCAGTGCTTTACTTGGCTGGCTCAACCATTCGCGGGCGGCTGCCTTGTCCCCGTCAAACAAGTTTGTGGCCTGTTCAAACACAAGGGATAAGCGGACCAGGCGTTCGGATTCATCCTGGCTGAGCTTGCGGGACTTTTTTCGGCGGACCATTGTCCTTTTCGACAATTTGACCATTTTGGCAATCACATCCATGGGCAACTGGCTAGTCCGCTGAAAATCCGCTAGCTTGTTAAAACTCAGACCGCTGCGGATCTGGGCTGCGGAGTCAATCAAGTCATTAATCTTGAGTCCCAAGCTGTCGCCCGGGGTGGGAAACATTTGCTTTTTTTCGACGGATGGCGTGTTACGGGCCTTTTGTTTGGTTGCGGTGGTCATTGCCGTTTTCTCCTATTTGTTGCCACTTGGCGTAATTGTACGTGCCACATGGCATGACACCAATGCCAACCTCATGTCATCGAATCCGCCTCCGCACCACCCGCACCACGCACGGCACCAGCATGTAACCCAACAGTGCATAGGTCATGACACAGTTGGGCACTCTGGCCGCAACGTATTGGATGTGATCCGGCCGCGCCACCGGATTCTGGTCGCCGGCGACGCTGAAGTACAGATCGGCAGTTCCAGGCCGAGGCGATGATTTGTCTTCAAACTCGGTGAGCCACCACGTTTCAGGTCCTGTTTTTTTGTCGAGTTTGCAGAGTTCCAGTAGCTTGTCGCGGTCGCTCGCCTCGAT
>DASRAT010000527.1:0-8171 GCA_035638015.1 Gemmataceae bacterium
CTTACAAATGTTCAACAAGTTGAAATATGCCGGCAGCCAGTTGCGCGAGCGCATTCCGTCCATCGTGCCCAAGATCGGTGCCCCGGCCCAGCCGCAAACCCGCCTCGACCTGGGCGAATTCGCCCGCGCTTGCAGTGCGGCAGCCGCGGAACGTCATCTCGACGCTCGCGCCAAGGCGCTCACCAACCGCCTGCTTCTCAGCGGCGAACAACAGGGTTTTCCATTACATTTGCTGACGGGGCCGACCGAATCTGCCTCCCGGCTTGACTGGCGGCAGCGCTACTCGCAGGCGATGATCGATGTGTTGAGCAAGGTCGAACAACAATGGGCCAGGCCAACCGGCATTCGCCGTTATTTGCAAGGGACCGTGGTCTTGCTCGCTGATTGGCTGCCGGGAACAGTTCTCATCGCCGCGCTGGGGTGGGTGCTGTGGCGTTACTTTTTTGAGCCCAATTATCAGGTTCACCTGCTCGACATGCTGTTGCCGCCGCTGTTGATGTTGAGCGCTTGCGTCATCTTGCACGTTTTCGTGGCCCTGATATTGCCGCTGCGTTGGCAAGCGATTCGCGATCAGTTTCAACGGCAACTCGCGGGCATCATGCAGGGCGAGCTGAACGCCACCTATGGCGAAATCCCGCGAACGGTGGCCGAGCAATTGCTGGCGGAACGACGGCAGATCGAGCAGCTCTTGCATGACACGAGCGAGGTGCAGAACTGGATCGGGCAACGCGAAAAGGCGGCGAGCATTGAGGGGTTGTATGGCAGGTGATCGAACGTGCAAAAAAAGTATTCCACCTTCCAGGAGCTCCCGCAATTGGATTAGCGTTCAATGTTGCCAATGTCTGACGTCGGGGAAGAGTTGTTGGTTTCCATCTTGTGCCAGAATGTATAGGGCAGAAGGACCGTGTCGCCCAAGGCAGACAATGGCAAATCGGCAGCCAGGAAGGCCGTTCCGACGGCCACAAGTCCCACATTTCCGGCTACGGTCGCAGGCGAGTTTTCATTGCTGCTGCCAATGGAGGCAACCTCTTCTAAATCCTTGCGCACGCCGCCGTAGAACCTGAACATGTCCGCGTGCGTTTTGGGGCAAGGCACGATCTCGTTGTTGTAGAGTGTTCCGCAGCCAGCCAATGTGCAAACCATAGCCAGAATGGAAAGTACACTGGGTTTTAGTGGTCCCATTAGTGGGTTCCGACGGTTTTACGGTAATGACCTATTGAGCCTCGGGCTATATCCTCGGCATCCATTGGAGTCAATACGATTTTTCAATAATGAAACCGTGGTCGCAAAGCGAAACCGTGACTCTGCCAACAGGATGCACCCATGATGGACTACACCCAATGGCTCCAGCGAGCAATCGATTTCACGCAGGGCCTGAAGGCTCTGCCCGCCGAGGTGGAAGTTGAAACCAACGTCGCCGAGCCGCTGCGCCAGGCAACCTACCAAACCCTCGCGAAGTCCTGTGGCTTGCCGATTCCCGACGCCCTGCGGCGGTTTGTCACCGAGGCATCGGGGCATTGCCATTGCACCTATGTCGTGGACATGCCGCCAGAGTTTCAGAATCAGCTCAGCATCGCGTTGCCGGGCTGGCGGGATTCGCAAATTTGGGGCGGCCCGGAGTTTTTGCCGTTTGAGCAAATCGTGGAGGGGCCGTGGCTGGGGACCGCCGATTCGTTCAAGGCCCAGGGTTTTCCCAAGGATGCCCGCTTTTGGGAGCACTCGTTGCCGCTCATTCCCGTCGGCAACGGCGACTACGCCGGCGTTTATCTGCGCGACAACACCACCAATCCGCCGGTTGTTTATTTGAATCACGAAGGCTTCGGCGGCAGTGGCATCATCGCGGCCAACTTCGATGAGTTTCTGACTTACTGGCAGCAGCTTGGTTACATCGGCATTCACTTTTTGGCGTTTTTCATCAATCGCCAGACGGGATTGCTGGACCCCAGCGCATTCCCGCAGGAGGTGGAGGCATTGACGACATTGCTGCGCGGCGAGGCTCGCCCCGATCTGCGCAAGCCCAAGCTCATCATGACGCAAAGCGATTGGCTGACGTGCAACGATCCCGAGCTGATGCTGAAGTGGCTGGAGGAAGAGTTCGACGTTGACAAACGCAAGTTGCGGCTCTTTTGCTGCGCGTGCTGCCGCCGGGGCTGGGACAATTTGGACGGGGATAGCCGGGCTGCGTTGGAGTTGATGGAGCGTTTCGCCGATGGCCTGGAAACGCGGCCCGGCCTTGAAGCGGCTCGCCGCAAGACTGCCAATCACGCGGTGCAGGCCGCGGTGGATAACAACTCACTGGTGCCCTGGTATCTAACGCGGCATTTGGATGAGCCGCAATTACAGGTCGAGACCGAGGCCCATTGCGATCTGATTCGGCACATCTTCGGCAATCCGTTTGTGACGCCGGTGCGGCCTGCCATTCGGCAGATCCAGGTTTTGCAACACGCGAAGCGGGTGTACGAGGGCAATGGCAGCACGTTGGAACTGCAGAAGGCGCTGCGCGATGCCGGGCAGCCGATCCTGGCTTACCATTTTGTGCGGCCGGATCATCCCAAGGGGTGCTGGGCGCTGGATTTGATATTGGGGAAATAGCTATCAGCTTTCAGCCGTCAGCTTTCAGCCAATCAACATGCGTTGTGGATCGCACCATTTGGCTTGATGATGCGTGACATCGAACACATTGTATGGCTGATAGCTGATAGCTGACGGCTGATAGCTTTCCACTACCAATACCGCACGCGCCAGAAATCATGTCCCGTCGCGGTGCGGCCGTACCACCAATGGCCGTCTTGCCATTTCAGTTGGATGGCTCGCCAGCCCAACGGAATCTTGGGGAACGGATACATCGGCCCAATAAACGGCCACGATTGATACGGATACAGCTCGGGCGTCGCCACCCGCGAATAGTTATTGTAAGGGGCATAAGTCGGCCACGCATACGGCGGCAGGGGCGGCTGGGCCATGCCACCCGGCCCACCCATGCCCATCGGCCCCATCCCCGGCGGCGCCTGGAAGATCGGCATCGGCTCGGCCGGCATGCCACTGGGCATCGGCGGCACAAAGCTTTCGCCTTGCTTGGGCAACGGCTTCGGCTCAGGAACGACGAAGGGCTGGGCTGCTTGCACGGGTGTCACAGCTGCCAGGGCGATGACCAGCGCATCACGAACGCGCTCGACGCCGGGCACGCCCTGCACGATGCGCAGCACTTCTTCGCGCTGGGCCTGATCCGCGACGTGGCCTGTGAGCTCTACAAGACCGTTTTCAACGCGAATGTCCACGTTGTAATGGCAAAGCTGGCCGCTCTGACGCAGATTGACGGCAACGCTATTAGCAAGCTGCTGATTCGCAGCCACAGGTGCGGCGGCTTGCAACGTTTGATTGGGGTTGATTTCCAGGCGGGGCGGCGCGTCTTGCGGCCCGGCGTAAGTTGATCCGGTGTGTGCCAGCCACAGTCCCACCGTGGCGGACAGCACGGGCATGAGGCGAGTTTTCACGGCATTCATCCTCCTGATGGATTGCGCGGTATGACCGATTTTGAAGTATGCCCGCGCATTCGCAAGTTGCAACCTCTAGAGCGCCCCTAAATCCCCCTTTCCGCAATGTCCAGACCGCGATTCCGCCCCAAACGGCTTGATGGTTACTGCACATCGTTCACGTGCAACCAATCAAGTTTGCCGGTTTTTTGGACGAATCTCGGCCTGGATGCGATTTTGGCTCAAGTTCGGGCGAGTTCGTTTGGCTGTCTTCGAAGACCGCCAAGGCCGCCAACTCTACACCAGCCAATCGTTGGCGTTCTTGGGGAAAAACTGCGGATATTGTCGGTTGTCGATGCCAACCGCGCGTACAATGCCGGCTTTGTGGAAACGCTCTCCTTGTTGTCTCGAAGGGGTGCAAGGGGCGCAAGGCGTTCAACTTCTACTCGACACGGTCGTTCAACGCCTTCGCCCAAATCATGAACTGACCCTGGATTTTCTGAACTGACCCTGGATTTTCCTCTTTCTTGAGGCCCGCCGTTTACGGCGGGTAAAACGACCACCAACCGCCACGAGGCTCGTTCACGTTGCCGGAAGCTTGACAATGGATGGGGCGCATGGTCTACTCGACCTGATTAAAGCGCCGGCCATTGCTACAGTGCGCTGGCGCGCTCTACTCCAAGTTTTGCGACTCGGCTAAACATGGTTGATGAGGTCGAAATCCGGAATCTGCTTGAAGCCGAACTGGCGAAGGTCATTGACCCGGCGCGTCGGGCTGCCTTGAAGTCTGCCCTTGTTCCGCCGCAGCCGCTCAGCTTGGAATGGGCCTATGGAGAACCGGGCGAACGATATCAGTGTTGGCTCGTGGGCCTGTCCCCCAACGGCAGGGAGCGTCTCGTGTACTGCGAGAAGGGATTTGGGCCGAACTATCCTTGGGGCTTCGTCGGAATTGCGGAAAATTGGATGGGCATGGATTGCCAGTGGCATGTTGGTCTTGAGCACGCGGCCATCGGTGCGGGCATCTTGGTCGCCCCGCAGGATTACGAGGTCCCATAAATCGGCAAGCGTCTGGCGGCTCGCCCTGGCAGAGCGCGCATCCTTCGCTAACTCGCAAAGCTCAAGGGCGCGCCGAAGCGCCCGTGGCTCAGTCCCATTCTCCTGACGACCGACCTATTGGCGCTTTCCCCTGTGGTTATTGCGCCGAGCGTTTCGGCACGCCCTTCGATTACGAGCCGTTAGCGCAGGCTGCGCGCGCTTTCAGGGGTGCCACCCAAATTTGTATGGCCACCCGCCATCATTCGACAATTTGGACGGCGGGTATTTTGCCCTTTAGGCGGTCTCTACCGGTCTCCGTTATTCCGGTTCCTCCGATTTTCAACCACTCGAGCGTGGAGTGGCCTTCAAGCTCCACCACCGCCGAATCCGTCACTTTTGTTCCAGTTAGATTCAAGTGCGAGAGTCCAATAAGGTGTCGAAGATGCACGATACCATTGTCAGTCAGTTGCGTGTTGGCCAAATTCAGTCGTCGAATGCCATCCGGAATGGCAATAAGCGCGTCGTCAGGGACATCTAAGCCCGAAAGGTCCAGTTGTGGTGGGAAAGCGGCCGCGCGCATGCGTATGATCTCTTGGATTGAGATTTCTGGCCCACTCGCATGGGCCAACGCCATTTGCAGGTGCAGGCCGTTGGGGTCAGGATCACAACCCCAACGGCGCATCAACTCGACGAATCGTATGACGGTGTCCAAGTCGCCAAAACGGTTTTTAGATGTGATCTCTGACACCAACCGCTGTATTGATGGCACCATTGACTGTAGAATTTCGAGATTCTCTCGTAGCGTTGAATAATGCATAAGTGTGCCGCCCATACTCGGCGGCTTGCCAGTTTCCCATGTCATTGTTTCCTGGTATCCCAAATTGCGGAGTTGTCTGTTACGCCGAAGAATTTCAACGTGCGGTTTGAGGACCGAAAATGTGTGACCGACAAAACCGGGGTTGCTAAGGTCTGGCACGCTCCATTTGTGCACGGCTGGAGCGATGCTAAGCATTCTTCCGTTGCCGTTGACTGGTCCGTCGTCGTCCGAGCCAAGGCTTAAGTGGATTTCGTCATAGCCACGTTCAAGGAGGATTTGATGAAGCAAATAGGTGGAATAAAGCGTGATTGACGCTGTCTGGAGATCCACGCTGCCAACAAAAATCGGGATTTCTAAACCGGTCAGCCAATTGAGTTCGTCAACTTTCGTGTAGCTGATCAACCGGACCGAAGCTGCTTTTAGCTGCACCAAAAGGGAAACGTCTGGGATCAGCTTTCGGCCACCCTCTGGGCGAACGAGGGTTGCAAAGGCATCGCTTCCGACATCCTCGGTTCGCGGCACGGGCGCGACCAAAGCCACTCCGCGAAGGAGGAAAAGCCCCAATTCTTCGTGGAGATCACCGCTACGAAGATTCCTGTCCTTCGTGCCTGGCATTTTCCTGATCCTCGTCCCTAATTCCGCTCCGCCCTCACCCCCGCCTCGTCATCAATGTACTGATAAAACACATTCCGTCGCAGCGATTGGCATGATACAATAAATCACCAAACGGGAGCATGAATGGACCTGCGCTTCTGGAATGATCCCAGAAACCGATTTGCCGCATATCTACGATCACGGCGTGACGGAGGAAGAGGTGCGGCAAGTCTTGAGCAGGCCGGGAGAAGAGGTCCCTGGAAGTGATCGTTCGCGGATTCGGCTCGGTCAAACGGCAGCAGGGAGGTATTTACAAGCTGTTTATGTTTCGGACCCGGCGGCGACAGCGCCTTTGTCGTCACGGCATATGATCTGACTGCCAACGCCAAGCGAGCGTATCGCAGACGCCAACGGAGAAAAAACAAATGACCAAGAAGAAAAAACAGCAATACCCCGTCGGCTGGGATGAAGAGCGTGTCCGCAAGCTCGCCGAACATTACGACAATCAAACCGAAGCGGAACAGGTTGCGGAAATTGAAGCCGCCCTGACCGAGGAAAACCAAACGGTCATGGTCGTCCCCACGGAGTTGGTGCCGCAGATTGTCAAGCTCATCAACAAGAAACGGCCTGCGTAAGATCGGGAGAGTGCAGGAAATTCAGTGTCAGTTCACAATTTATACCCGCAGCGGCATTTCAGTCCCTAATTCCGCTCCGCCCTCACCCCCGCCTCATCATCAAGATACTGATAAAACACATTCCGCTGCCGCGGAATGTATCCCGCCTCGCGGATGGCGGTTTTGATTTGCTCCAGCGTCAGATAATGGACCGTGCCCGCCGAGGCGACCACGTTCTCCTCGATCATCAGACTGCCCATGTCGTTGGCGCCGAAGAAAAGGGCAAGCTGGCCCATCTTGAGGCCTTGCGTTACCCATGAGGATTGGATGTTGGGAATGTTGTCGAGGTACAGCCGGGCAATAGCTTGCGTGCGCAGATATTCAAACGAGCCGGCCGGAGGGATGTGAGCCAAGGCGGTGTTCTCGGGCTGAAACGTCCAGCAAATGAAGGCAGTGAAACCACCGGTTTCGTCCTGCAATTGTCGAAGTCGATCCAAAGTCTCGATCCGTTCCGGCGGCGTCTCGACGTGGCCGAACATCATGGTGCAGGTCGAGCGGCCGCCGAGTTGATGCCAGGTGCGATGAACCTCAAGCCATTCGTCGGTCATCACCTTGTTGACAGTGATCGCGCGGCGAACGCGGTCGGTCAGGATCTCGGCGCCGCCGCCGGGCAGACTGCCCATGCCTGCTTCCTTGAGCCGCAGCAGCACCTCGCGAACGGGCAACTTGTTGAGCTTGTGGAACTGCCAGATTTCGGACGCACTGAAGGCATGCAAATTCACTTGCGGAAAGCGTGATTTCAAATCACGCAGCATTTCCTCGTACCACTCGAGCTTGAGCGACGGGTGATTGCCGCCCTGAAGGAGAATCTGGTCACCGCCCAGGGCAATAGTTTCCTCGACCTTTTTGTGCAGAACCTCGCGCGGCAGGACGTAGGCGTCCGCGGCGCCGGTCTTGCGGTAAAAGGCGCAGAAATCACACACGGCGGCGCAGACGTTGGTGTAATTGATGTTGCGGTCGATGTTGTAAGTGCGGTACGGCTCGGGATGAAGGCGGCGCGTAACAGTGTTGGCAGCGCGGCCCAGGGCGTTCAAATCCCTGCACTCCATGAGCGCGGCGCCTTCGTCAAAACTCAGGCGGCGGCCATCAACGGCTTTCGACAAGATCCGGTTCAAGTCCGAAGTCAAGGCTCACCCCCCGCCGGGCCAGGCCCAGCTCGCAAGCCAGCATGTAAAAGTGATGCAGCCCCGCTTGCTCGCGCGGGCCGAGATCGAAGCGGATAATGTTGGAGAGATAACGCCGGCAAAAGCCCGCGTCCAACTGCAGCAGCGGCGCTTCGCGAAAAGCGATCTGGCCGATTTCCTGACGGCCCAGACGCTTGGCCTCATGCAAAGCGGCCTCGACAGGCCCGAGATCGACGCCCTCGCGCACCGCCCAGACGGCGTAAACAAACGGCAAACCGACCCAGTCGTGCCACTCCTGGCCAAGATCGTAGGCATGGGCGAAACCCGGCAGGCATGCCCGCATGGCTCGGTCGCCAATCAACAGGACAGCATCGGCATCGGCGTCTTCGGCGGCCGCGTCCATCGGCAGCGGAACAATCTCAGGCTCCAGCCCATGCCGCTTACGGAGCAAAAT
>DASRAT010000528.1:0-4815 GCA_035638015.1 Gemmataceae bacterium
GAGGACGGACTTGCGGGCGTTTGCGACGACCAGCAATTGCTCTGCTTCGCCATCGGGATGTGGAACGGGAAGGATCCGTTTTTGAAGGAGCGCCTGTTCGGGCTTACCAATGGCCAGGGCAATCACGGCGAGGATGTGAAGGAATATTACTTCTACATCGATTCAACGCCGACGCATTCGTACATGAAGTATCTCTACAAGTATCCGCAGGCCGAATTTCCCTATGCGAAGCTTGTGGATACGAACAAGTCGCGCAGCCGCACCGAGTTCGAGTATGAATTGCTCGACACCGGCGTCTTCAAGGAC
The DNA here is from genome assembly GCA_035638015.1 of Gemmataceae bacterium. Lineage (GTDB taxonomy): Bacteria > Planctomycetota > Planctomycetia > Gemmatales > Gemmataceae > DASRAT01. Next base: position 307 of record DASRAT010000528.1, read on the forward strand.
AATCGTTACTTTGACGTGTTCGTGGAATACGCCAAGGAATCGGCGGAAGACATTCTGATTCAAATCACGGTCCACAACCGCGGGCCGGAAGCCGCGGAGCTGCACATTTTGCCCACGCTCTGGTTTCGCAATCAATGGTCGTGGCAAGGCACCGGCGACAGGCCTGCGCTGGCGCGCCAGGGCAACGCGATCAAGGCAGTCCATCCCACGCTGGGCGAACGCTATCTCTACTGCGATGGCGACTCGACATTGCTGTTCACGGAAAACGAAACCAACACGCAGCGCGTCTTCGGCGTCCCCAATCGCAGCCCCTATGTCAAGGACAGCATCCACAACTATGTCGTCCATGGCCAAACGGAAGCGGTAAACCCCGAGCAAAAAGGCACCAAGGCGTCGGCGCAATATCGGGTGACGGTGAAGCCAGGCGAAAGCCAGGTGATTCGGCTGCGCTTGAGCGATCGCGCGCCGGCTGTTTTTGCTCAGGGCAATGGTCAAGGCTCCACCCCTTTCGGCGCTCATTTTGCCGAAGTATTCGGGCAGCGGCGCAAGGAGGCGGATGAGTTTTACAAAGAGGTCATCCCGGCGTCGCTGAACGCCGACCAGGCCAACGTCATGCGCCAGGCCCTGGCGGGCATGCTCTGGAGCAAGCAGTTCTACCATTACGACGTTGACAAGTGGCTCGAAGAACGCGGCTCAGATCCCTTCAAGGCCAACCGCAAGCATGCGCCGCGCAACGAGAGCTGGCACCACATGTACAACGGCGACATCATCTCGATGCCGGACAAGTGGGAGTATCCGTGGTACGCCGCCTGGGATCTCGCTTTCCATGTCATCGCCCTGACGCTCGTTGATCCTGATTTCGGCAAGCAACAATTGAAGTTGATGTTGCGCGAACGCTACATGCATCCCAACGGGCAGATTCCGGCCTACGAGTGGAACTTCGGCGATGTCAATCCGCCTGTGCACGCCTGGTCCACCATCTTCACCTATCGCCTGGAAAAAGCCAAAACTGGCAAAGGCGACACGGATTGGCTCAAAAGCAACTTTCAGAAGCTGCTGCTCAACTTCACCTGGTGGGTCAACCGCAAGGACCGCAATGGGCGGAACATTTTCGAGGGCGGTTTCCTGGGTCTGGACAACATCGGCGTGTTCGACCGCAGCGCGCCGCTACCGACCGGCGGCTATCTTGAACAGGCCGACGGCACCGCCTGGATGGCCCTGTATTGCGAGAACATGGTGGAGATCGCTTGTGAACTGTCGCTGACCGATCCCGACTACCTGGACATGGCGCTCAAGTTTGTCGAACACTACTTCTGGATCGCCTCGTCGATGACACACATGGGCGGTGATGTGGGCATGTGGGATGAAGAAGACGGCTTCTTCTACGACGTGCTGCGGCTGCCCAACGGCCAGGCCCAGCGGCTCAAAGTGCGGTCGATGGTCGGGTTGCTGCCTCTGTGCGCGGCGACCACATTCGACGGGGAAGTAATGAAGAAATACCCCGAGATCGGCGAACGCCTGAAACAATTTCTTGCGGCTCGGCCCGAAATTCGCGCAGCCATCCATGACCCGGCGAAGAGAGGCGTGTCCGGTCGCGCACTTGGCTCCATCCTGGACGAGAACAAACTCCGCCGCGTGCTGGCCAAGATGCTCGACGAGAACGAGTTCCTCAGCGAATTCGGCATCCGCTCGCTGTCACGCTTTCACGCCGACCACCCGTATGTCTTCAATGTTGGCGGCCAGGATTATCGCGTTTCCTATTTGCCGGCCGAGTCCGACACCGGGATGTTTGGCGGCAACTCCAACTGGCGCGGGCCCATCTGGATGCCGGTCAACGCGCTAATTATTCGCGCACTGCTGCAATACTACAGCTACTATGGCAATGAATTCACGGTGGAATGCCCGACCGGCTCCGGCAAAAAAATGAACTTGTATCAGGTGGCCGAGGAGATTCAGCGGCGGCTGGCGAACATGTTCCTTAAAGACAAGAACGGCCATCGTCCGGTTTTCGGCGGCACCGAGAAGTTCCAGGAAGATCCAAACTGGCGCGATTACCTGCAGTTCTTCGAGTACTTCCACGGCGACAACGGGGCTGGCCTGGGCGCCAACCATCAAACCGGATGGACCGGCGTCATCGCGCGGGGAATGCATTTGTTTGCAACAACTACCGCAGACCAGGTGCTTCAGGTTGGCAAGACGGCGGGGTTTATCGATGTCAACAAGCCGCGCAGTGGCCAACCCGTGGCAGCGGGCGCCGGCACGTGAGTTGAACTGTCCGTTCTCGCCATGACGGCGGCAATCGAGAGGTTGGCCCATGGAGCATTTGGCGTTTATCTTCACGATCTTCTTCATGCTGCTCGGGCCGATCAAGATCATCCCCGTCATGGCGGAATTGACGCGCGGCGCGGACCGCCACTTCAAGCATTCGTTGGCGGTCCGCGCCACCTTGATTGCTTCCGTACTGGTTTTGTTCGTCGCGGTGGTCGGCAGCACCTTGCTGGACAATTATCACATCTCGCTCAATGCGTTGCGCATCGCGGGCGGGTTGGTGTTGTTGATCGCCGCGCTGAACACCATCTTCCGCAAGCCGCAAGCGGACCAGGCGAAGACCAATGCCACCGCGACCCAGCTGGCTGCATCGCCATTGGCGATCCCGGCCATTGTTCCGCCGGCGGGTGTCGCCGCCATCCTGGTCTTCACCATGTTAGCGCCGGAAAACCCAGGTATGTGGATTGCGATTGGCATTGGCCTTGCAGTCATGATGGTCCTCGATTTCCTGGTAATGTACTTCATCGATCTCGTCCTGATGGCGCCGGGGTTGATGCTGGTATTACATGTGGTGGGCGCGACTTTGATCTTCATGCAGGTCTGCATTGGCATCGAGATCATTTTGAGGGCGCTCAAGGATTTGGGATTTGTCACGCTGCGAGCAACATGAGCTTTGGCGTGTTGATTTAGCTGAAGGCGGCAACAATGAAATCCGTCCGTTATCCGGTTCTTTATCAGATCAACACCCGCGTCTGGTTGACGGAACTGTCTGCCACGCTGGGCAGGCGCGCGACACTGGACGACATCCCTGACGCCGAACTCGATGCCTTGGCGCAAAAAGGCTTCGACTGGGTCTGGTTCCTCAGCGTTTGGCAAACCGGTCCGGAGGCACAGAAGGTTTCGCGCACCAATCCCGAATGGCGCAAGGAGTTCCAAGAGACCTTGCCCGATTTGACCGACGAGGACATCCCTGGCTCCGGCTTCGCGATCACCGGTTACACAGTTCATGAAAATCTCGGCGGCGACGCCGCCCTCGTCCGCCTGCGTGAGCGATTGAAGAAACGAAATCTCAAGCTCATGCTCGATTTCGTCCCCAATCACATGGGTCTCGGCCACCCGTGGATCGAAACGCATCCCGAGCACTTCATCCGCGGCACTGAACTTGACCTCGCTCGCGCCCCACAAAACTACATCTGGGTCAAACGCAAAGCCGGCGACATGCTGTTTGCTTATGGCCGCGACCCTTACTTCGCAGGTTGGCCCGACACGCTCCAGCTCAACTACGCCAATACTGCCACGCAGGAAGCGATGATCGCCATACTTGAAAAGATCGCGGGCCAGTGCGACGGCGTTCGCTGCGACATGGCCATGCTCGTTTTGCCTGACGTTTTCGAACGCACCTGGGGACAGCGCGCTCCACTCTTTTGGCCCAAGGCGACCGAACGAGTCCGCCAAAAAGTGCCGGATTTTCTTTTTATGGCTGAGGTCTACTGGGATCTGGAATGGACGTTGCAGCAGCAGGGTTTCAACTACGCTTACGACAAACGGCTTTACGACCGACTCCGTGAGCACCACGCAAGGCCAGTGCGCGAGCATTTTCACGCGGGGCTGGATTATCAAGATAAACTGGCCCGGTTTCTTGAGAATCATGACGAACCACGCGCAGCGGCAACATTTTCTCCAGAAATCCACAAGGCCGCGGCGGTTATCACGTTTCTGTCGCCTGGATTGCGGTTTTTCCATCAGGGCGAGTTCGAGGGCCGCAAAAAACGCATCTCGCCGCACCTTTCACGAGGGCCGAACGAACCCTTCGATAAAGATCTGCACGATTTCTATGACAAGCTTCTCGCGATTTTGCGGAAGCCAGCGTTTCGGGAAGGTCAATGGCAGCTTCTCGAATGCACTCCGGGCTGGGATGGCAACTGGACCCATGATTGCTTTTTGGTCTTTGCCTGGCAAGGCGCCAAAGGTGAGCGTTTTGTCGTCGCGGTCAACTATGCTTCCAACCAGAGCCAGTGCCATGTCCGATTGCCGTTCGCGGACCTAGCAGGCAAGAAATGGCGACTCCAAGATCAACTCGCCGCCACCGCTTACGACTGGAATGGCGACGATCTTTTGGGCCGTGGGCTATTTCTCGACCTGGCGCCCTGGCAGGCGGCGGTTTTTGGTATCGCCGTGTGCCCGTAAATCCCTTGGTGACTTGTAAAGAGCCATCTGACATGGGAGAGCGTTAGCGGTCCG
>DASRAT010000529.1:0-4521 GCA_035638015.1 Gemmataceae bacterium
CAAAGTGCACGAGTATATTCCGCCCGCCAAGGGCCGCGCCCAGCACGCCCGATTTTTGCAGGTGCTTTACAACGTCCAGCCCGAGCTTTGTTACGTCAATTACCGCGAAGCGTTTCAGCACCTGGTCGCCCGCCATCCCAAACGCGCTCTGACGATGGTGTTCACCGATTTGCTTGACAGCGTCGTGTCGGCCGAATATCGCGACGCCATCGGCCTGCTCAAACGCTTTCACATGCCGTTGACCCTGGCCGTGGCCGACGTGCCGCTGCGCGAGCTTGGCGAAACCACTCCCACGGACGTGGCCCAGCTCTATGACGTTGTGGTCGCCCGCGACTTGCTTACCGGCCGCGCGGAACTGCTCAAAGGGCTGGAGCGCCAAGGCGTGATGGTGGTCGATACGGTCCCGGAGCGGTTGACGATCGACGCGGTTAATCGCTACTTGGCGCTGAAGACCACGCAGGGAGGATGAACATGAACCTCACCCAGTTCATCGACCAGCGCCGCCCGCAATGGCGCGAACTGCAACAACTTCTGGAAACCGTGGAAGGCAGCGGCCTGCGCACGCTCGATCCGGACCAGGCCGTCCAATTCGCCACCCTCTATCGCCGCGCCGCCTCCGATCTCAACCAGGCCCAAACCTTCATCACCGGCGAAGGCACAGTCCAGTATCTCAACGATCTCGTCGCCCGTTGTTACTTCATCATCCACGCTCGCCGCGATCCAAAGATCGGCAGCGTGCTTCGCGCGATATTCCTGGGCTATCCCGCCGTCTTTCGCCGCTGTTTGCCGCAGTTCCTGTTGGCCACGGCCCTGTTTTTCATGGGCGCGATTTTCGGCTATGCCGCATCCACGCTCGACAGCAAGGTGGCCCGCGGCTACCTGTTGCCCACGGAAATGCCCACCATCGAACCAGGCCAGGAACGGGCCACGATGACCAGCGGGCAATTGGCAATGTTCTCCGGATTTCTGTTTCGCCACAACGTCAGCGTCACCCTGGTGGCATTTGCCCTGGGCCTGACGTTTGGCCTGGGGACCATATGGTTGATGTTCGAAAACGGCCTCATGATGGGAGCGCTGGGCGCCGTGTTCGTGGAGGCAGGCGCGACCATGGAATTCTGCACCGGCATCTTGCCGCACGGCGTCCTGGAAATTCCCGCCTGCCTCCTGGGCGGGGCCAGCGGTTTCGTCTTGGCGGAGGCCATGCTCCGCACCCGCCCCTGGTCACGTTTGCAGGAATTGCGCAACCGAAGTCTGGAAGCGCTGGCCCTGGTCGCCGGCGCTCTACCGCTCCTGGCCGCCGCCGCTTTTATCGAAGCTGTGATTGCCCGAGCGCCCGATGCACTGATCGATCATGGCCTGAAGTTAGTGGTGGCCCTGGTGGCCGGCGGATTATTTGTTGCGTATTTGGTGCTGGTCGGCTGGTTAGGCAGGCGTGCTACTGGTCATGAAAGTGCGCCTACTTAAAGCTCCTGGCATAACTAAACCAGTTGCTGCTAAGATCCTCGCGCGTAAGCCCCGCCTTTTTGAAAGCCATATCGAGATTGCCATCCGGCGGAAAACCCTGAATTATCGGCAAAAACTTGGAGGTCCGCCCGCTGAACGCCAAATAATCTAGCAAGCTGGCCCGCAACACGATCAACTCTTCCGGCTTGAGATTGTCCGCCATGACATCATTCACCGTCCGCTTGTTCTGGGCCAAAAACGCCGACGCCTTCCGGCGTTCAGCCGCCAGTGTGGCCGGCGGCCCGCCCTGAAGAGTTGCAGCCCTCCCAAAGCCCTCGGACATCCAATCAGGCACCCTGGTCTTGGCCTTGAGGTCGATGAGAATGGCGCAGGCATGCGTACTGGCAGTGGCGCCAACACCTAAATCACCAGGCGCTTTGCCAGGACACACCACCACATGCGGCAAAGTGTTTGATGTCGAATGACTGGCAGATTCATCCTCGTCAGCCTTGCGCCGCTGGGTCAAGCGCACCATTTTGGGATAAACCTTGGCATCCGCCAGCACAAAGACAACCATCTTGCCCTCCCAGGGACCAGGATCGGTTTGCAGTTCCAGAACTTTGCAAGCCTTGGCATAACCCTGTTCGAGTTCGCCGCCGATTAACTCCACCGGCCGTTTGGGATACTGGCCAACCACCACAAAATGGGCAGTCTCGTGAACGGGAACAGTTTCAACCTCCAGCGCATCTTTGTAATACTGCTGGGCTTTCGCAACTTGCTCTTTGACCTTGGCGGGATCAGGCTTGCCTTTGTCCTGGCCGATTTTGGCTTTGGGCGTATCCTTGCCGGTGGATTTGTCCTGGGCCGCGGTCGGCGAAGAATTGGTGATCGCCGCCAACGCAATCAACAAACTGGCAAGGTGTTTACCCATGATCTTCATCCCCCGCAACATTTCCAATTTCCGGGGATTATAACAGGTGGCCGTTAGCATTGGCGACATAGAAAATTCCCCTTGCGAAGGGTTGGCCAGATTGGGCATATTGCATGCCGGCGGCACATTGCCTTCCCGAGTCGCTTTTGTCAGGAGATCCTGATGGTCTACCACTTCTCTCCCCTGGCCAAGCCTTGCGTGCTCTTGACCGTTGCAGCATTGGCGTTTGTAAACGCAAGCGCTGCAACCCCCGAGCAAAAAGAATCGTTGGTCAAAGTGACGGCAACCGCCGGAAAGATCGGCGACTATGGCCAGCAGAGTGTCACCATCACCCTGCACATCCCTCCTGATTGGCATGCCTACGCCAACCCTGTCCAAAACGAAGACCTTGCGGCGAACAAGACCGAAGTCAAAATCGATGCTCCCACGAAACTCGACGGCTTGAAATTGAATTACCCCGCTGGCAAACGCGTAACGGATAAAGACATTGGCAGCTGGCATGTTTACGAAGGCACCATCGAAATTCAGGCCAGCTTCAAACGAACTGCCGGCGACACCGGCCCGCTCAAGGTGGCGGTGACATATTGCATTTGCAACGACCTGACCCAAAAATGCCTGCCCCCTGAAACGGCGCTACTCGAAGTCAAAAGCAAATAAACTGTGAATGAAATGCTTGTCAAGCTACTGACTGTGATGTTCTTTCTCGGAGGTTTCCATGACACTTGATTCCTTTAATGCAACTCGGGGTTTGCGCTTGATCGGTGCGTTCCTGCTCGTCGGCGCACTGGCAATGGCCTGTAGTTCTGCCGTGGGCAGCGACCAGGACAAATCCCAGGTCAAGCTCACCGCCAGCGCCGGCGCCATCGCCGCCGACGGCCAGCAGACCATCACCATCAAGATGCAAATCAACAAGGGCTGGCACGCTTACGCCAATCCCGTGAAGAACGAGCCGTTCGAAGTGAACAAGACGGAAGTCAACATCACCAGCGCCAAAAAGCTGGAAAAGGTGGATGTAGCCTATCCGGCCGGCCGCAAATATGTCGATGGCATGGATGAGTTCCAGGTCTACGAAGGCGATGTGGAAATCAAGGCGACCGTTAAACGCGCCGCGGGCGACACGGGCCCCTTGGAAGTGACGGTGAACTTTTCCACCTGCAACGACAAAACCTGCTTGCCGCCGGAGACAGTGAAACTCCAAGTAAAGTAAATTGATAAAGTTAGTCATCAAAGCGGCCGGGCCACTTGCGAAAAGTGCCCGGCCGTAAATGTTTTAGGGGTTGGTTGTTGCGCCGCGGGAAAATTCGGCGTAGAATGGTATAGCAGACATCTCTTTAGCGTCATTGCCTGCTGCCTCCCCAGCGAGGCCGTCCGCCCGACCAAATGGGCCGAGCGTGGCAAACCATCTTATCATTCAGAAGGACACGCCCATGTTCGCCACTTCACTTGTGGTCCTCTCTCTGTTAAGCCCTGCCACCCCAGCGAACACCGACTACCTCAAAATGCTGGCCAAGGCTGATTTCATCGCCGAAAAACCGGCCGCTGACCTCTCGGGCTACTACACCTGCGAAGGCCAGGAAGGCCCCGACAAACGCTACAAAGGCATAGCCATCATCACCAAGATCGGCGACGCATACATGATCCAGTGGGTGATCGGCGCCGGCACCAGTTACTCGGGCGTCGGCATCCGCAATGACAACGTCCTGTCCGCCGGCTGGGCCTTGCCCCAGGGCGACAAGGGGTTGGTCCGCGGCATCACCGTGTACCGGGTTGAACCCGGCCAACGCCTGGTGGGCCGCTGGGTCGCGCTGCCCGGCGAAGGCACAATTCGTACAGAAACATTGACGTTTTTGAAAAAGCTGGAAGCGGATTGACGCTGCCTGGTCCACGTCGTCAAAAAAACGGCCGGGAGCCGTGTCACGCTTGTGACATGACTCCCGGCCGCTGTTGCTTGTTTAGAGTTTGGTAGCCAGGATCACACCAATGACCAGGGCCGGCACACCCAAGAGAAAACCGAGCCACGCATAGGCCATGGGCCGGGCAAAATTGAGCGTCAGGCCATAACCCAAACGCTTGGGCACAAACACTCGCTGATCTTCGCGGGAGAAGTAAATCGGCCCATAGTAGTTGGAGGAGGCCGGCTTTTCCGA
>DASRAT010000530.1:0-3790 GCA_035638015.1 Gemmataceae bacterium
AATGCAGCTTTTGCCCGGCCCCAGCGGTTGCCGAGGGCTGGGGCTGGCACTGGATGTGGGGGCGGATACCAGTGTTTCCGCGGTGGTTTCGATATTGCAAGGGGCATGAGCCGGCGGCAAAGGTTTAATACCTTTCGGCAAGTGGACCGCCGACAAATTCACGCACTGCGCTTGCGGGCAAGCAGCGCCCGCACCTTGGGGACAAGCTCGGTGGGAATGTCCATCAGCGTAATGTTCTCCGCCTTCAGCGCCGCCTCGATCTCCGCATGCTCCTCGTCTTCCGTTTGATTCTCGTAGTGCGCTATGACATCCTTGACCCGTTTTTCATCCCAGCCGGGCGGATATTTCTGTTTTTTCATGACCGTTTTCTCCGTTGTCGGCGGCGGAAGGCTCGTTTGGCCGCTATCAAGCGATGCAATGGCTCCCAGAAATGTCAGCCACGCTCTCGCCAATCGGTTACATCCTGCCCAAACTCCTCCACTGGGTTCCGCTTGGTGTACTCCATTGTCTCGTTGAAGCAATATGTGACGTACCGCCAATCAGGGTTGCAGTAAAGCAAATAGTAGCCTTGTATACCTTCTCTTACGCAGATCGCCAGGTTCTGGACTGGCTCCAAAGGGCGCCGCCCATCAGGTGGCGCAACGTAACCCTGGGGAAGAATCGGACTTGGAAAGAAGCCGTACTCCAAAACCGTGAACCCATCGATTTGCTGTGGTACGTCCATAGCCAATGAAGCGAATTATTAGGCGGCTCTCGGAAAATAGGTTCCCGATTTGACCGCGTAGCAATCAAATGACGGTAGGCAGAAGATTTATGGCCTGCGCTCCGGTGAGGGCGTGGCGTAGCCACGCCTGAAAGATGCTGGCTCAAATGTCGCTACGCGACGCAGGCAACAACTGGCCCGCGTCCAACCGGCGTTAAAACGCCGGCCTACCATCGCGGGACCGCTACGCGGTCGAGCCCCTGATCGACAAGTTATTATTCGATTGTTACCGAGGACGTGCCAGCTCCAAATCATTCCGGTGCCTCCACCCGCACCGTTGTCCTCAACGTCTTCTCGCCAACAACCAACTGCACCGTGTATTGCCCCGGCGCCACCAATCGCTTGTCGCCACCGACTTCGCGCAAATCCCATGCCACCTTCTGCAACCCGGCCCCTTGCTCACCCTTGAGCGATGCAAAGGTCTTGCCGCTCTTGGGGTCAATCAGGTTAATGGTCACCGGCTGCTTGGCGGCGTCCTTGAGGTAATAGCAAATCGTCGCCCCATAAGGCGGATTGGGCGCGGCATAGCCCGCGTCCATGCCGCCTTTTTTCATCTCGAATGCCGTCGCCGGCCGCACGTCGAACAGATGCACGTCGCTGGCCAGCACGTTGGGCGTCATTTGCTCCAAATGCGAAATGTCCACGACATAAATGCTGCGGCCGTGGGTGCCGATCACCAGGTCACGGTCGCGCGGATGGATGAGCAAGTCATGAACCAGGACTTTGGGCGGAATGCCGGTCTTCATGTGGTGCCAGCGCTGGCCGCCGTCGAGTGAGCCGTAAACGCCCCATTCCGTACCGACGAAAAGCAGATTGGGGTTCTTGGACGAATCGCGGATGCAGTGCAGATTGCCTTCCTTGGGCAAGTCGCCGCTGACCGATTTCCAGGAAGCGCCATAGTCCGTCGTCTTGTAGGCGTAGGGTTTCAAGTCGTCGTTGCGATGGCGATCCACCGTGAGATATGCAGTGCCCTCGGCGTGCTCGGAGCAATGCACGCGCGTGATCCAGCTGAAATTGTCCTTTTCCTTGGCCAGGATCGGCACGTTTTTGGTGACTTCCGTCCAATTTTTGCCGCCGTCGCGGGAGATGTGGACACGGCCGTCGTCGGTGCCAACCCACAACACTCCGGCTTTCTTCGGCGATTCGGCGATGGTGGTAATGGTGTGGCCGGTGTCGGCCGCCACGCCGCCGCGGGAGAGATCAGGGCTGACTTTCTCCCAGTTGTCGCCGCGATCCGGTGATTTGAAGAGATACTGGCCGCCGAAATAGACGGTCTTGGAATCGTGCGGCGAGAGCAAGATCGGCGAGTTCCAGTTGAAGCGGTAATCCCCTCCCTTGGGCCGAATGCCTTTGCCCCCGCCCATGCCCATGCCGCCGCCACCGCCCGCTTTGAGATCGACGCGCTGGAGTGCTCCCATTTGCGATTCGCAATAAACGGTGTTCGGGTCGTTGGGGTCTGCCTGGCAATAGAAGCCGTCGCCGCCGCCGATGGTGCGCCAATCGGCGAGGGCGATACCGGTTTCATTGTGTGTCGCGCTGGGGCCTCCCCAGCTGCCGTTGTCTTGGAGGCCGCCGTAAACGTGATAAGGCTTGCGCATGTCCACACAGATGCCGTAAAACTGGCCAATCGCGAAGCCACGAATTGCCTGGAAGGTCTTGGCTCTGTTCTTGGAGACGTAAAGGCCGCCGTCGTTGCCCAGGATCAAATGATCGGAGTTCTTGGGATTGATCCACAGCGCGTGATGATCGGCATGGCCCGCCTGGGCGTTGCTGAACGTTTTGCCGCCATCGGTGGAATAAGTGAACGACACCGCCAGCACATAGACACGCTGGTCGTCGTTGGGATCGACGCGAATCTGACCGAAGTAAAAGCCGATTTCCGGGCTGGGATAATGATTGGAAACGCGGGCCCAGGTGGCGCCTTTGTCGTCGGAGCGGAAGATGCCGCTGGCGTTATCGCCGCCCTTGGCGGCGCCGCCCATGCCTTTGCCCTTGCCGCCCTGATTGGTTTGAACAATGGCGAAGACCGTATTGGGGTTCTTGCGGTAAACGCTGATGCCGCAGCGGCCCAGCAGGCTGGTGGGCAGGCCGTTTTTGAGGCGTTCCCAGGACTTGCCGCCGTCGATGCTTTTGTAAAGGCCGGCGTTGGGTCCGTACTCGGTCCGTGGCGTCGAGCCGGACATGGCGTCGCGGCGATAGGTATACATGCAGGCATAGAGCACGTCCGCCTCCGAAGGGTCCATCGCCAGGTCGGTGCATCCGGTGCTGTCGTCAAGATATAACACGCGCTGCCAGGTCTTGCCGCCGTCGGCCGTCTTGTAGACGCCGCGTTCAGGGTTACCTCCAAAGGCATGGCCCATAGCCGCCACGTATACAATGTCGGCGTTTTTGGGATGGATGACGATGCGGGCAACTTGCCGTGATTCCTTGAGGCCCATGAATTTCCACGTCTGGCCGCCGTCGGTCGATTTGTAAACACCGTCGCCGGCCGACATGCTGCGGAGGATGTTGCCTTCGCCGGTGCCTGCCCACACCACGGCAGGATTGGATTGCGCTGCTGCCACAGCGCCCATGCATAAAGAACCGCCGGACTGATCGAAAACGGGGTTCCAGGTGGTGCCGCTGTCAGTTGTCTTCCAGATGCCGCCAGTGGCGGCGGCGAAGTAAAAGACCGCGGGATTCGATTCGACGGCCGCGATCTCGACGACGCGGCCGCCCATGTTGGCCGGGCCGATGCAGCGGGCCGCCACGGCGTTGAAAAGCTGCGCCTCCCGCGATTCGGCGGGCTGGCTAACGATGATGTTGGGCAGACAAAAGAGGGCGACCGTGCAGATCGCCAATGTAGCCAGGGGCCTGCGGAGAGTCATGATGGGAGTCTCGGGTTAATGGGGTTTGCGGACGAGCCGCCGGGTTTACCCCGGCGGGAGGCCGCCGGCATAAAGCCGGCGGCTCGTAATTGCCTTGGTTGGATTGGGCGCATCATCCTTTGCCCTTCTTGCCGCCGCCTGCCCCGCCTTTATCCTGCGG
>DASRAT010000531.1:0-4956 GCA_035638015.1 Gemmataceae bacterium
TGCGATGCAGTCCGTGGGAAAACGCCTCGAAAACGCCGGCGTTGGCCCAGGTTCCGTGGTCGGCTTGCACGTCCCCAGCGGCCGCGATTATATCCTGCTAACCTTCGCGCTGTGGCGGTGTGGCGCCTGCGTGGCCCCAATTCCCGTCGAGCTGGCGTTGCCGGAAAAAACCCAGTTTCTGCGTACTGTAGCTCTCGATTTTGTGCTGACGCAGGAAGGCGGCGCCAGTTTTCTGGATCCCGTGAAGCGCGGAACGCCTGCAGCGATTTTGCCTCATGCGCAGCTTTGGCGCGTGCAGCCGGGACGCGAGCATCCCCCGGGCTTCGCCGCCATCAACAGCGCGTTTATTCGCTTTACCTCCGGCACCACGGCGGCGGCGAAGGGTGTTGTCCTTTCTCATGAGACCATCCACGAACGCATCGAAGCAGCAGACCTGGTCCTCCGCCTTGGGCCGTCCGACCGGATATTGTGGCTGTTGTCGATGGCCTATCACTTTGCGGTGTCGATTGTCGGCTATCTCAGCAAGGGATCGACCGTCGTCCTGTTGCCCAACCATTTCGCGCCGGCCATCGTGGCTGCCGCTCAGCGCTGGCGAACAACGTTGATGTACGGCGCCCCGGCTCACTATGTCTGGCTGGCCGGCATGGCGTCGCCCCCGCGTTTGCCCGATTTGCGTCTGGCCATTTCGACCACCGCGCCGCTCGATGGTCGCGCTGCCCAGGCTTTTCGCGAGAAATTTGGCCTGCCGGTCACGCAGGCACTGGGCATCATCGAAGTCGGTTTGCCGTTCATCAACACCGATTTCGCGAACCAGAATGCCGGGGCGGTGGGCCGCGTGGTGCCTGCATATCAGCTCCGCCTGGAGGACACGGGCCTTGGCGAGGGCCTCAAGGAGATTCTGCTCGCGGGACCTGGGTTTCTTGATGCTTATTACGAACCGTGGCGGGTCAGATCGGAAATCATGCCCACGGGTTGGTTTCACACCGGGGACGTCGGCACCATCGACGAGGACGGTTGCGTCGTGCTGCGCGGCCGCACCAAAGATTTGATCAGCGTCCTGGGTTTGAAGTTCTTCCCGCAAGAAGTCGAATCGGTCCTGACCCAGCACCCAGCGATTCAAGCAGCCAATGTGTTTGCGCGCACCCACTCGCGTTTGGGAGAAGTGCCGTCTGCACGCGTCGTGCTGCGGCCAGGTTTGCCGCGGCGGCCCAGCGAGGCGGAGATTGTTGACTATTGCCGGCAGCGCCTGGCGCACTTCAAGGTGCCCGAGCGAATCGAGTTCGTGGACGCTCTGCCGAAGACCGCCAGCGGCAAGGTATTGCACCGGGATTTCCCAGCAAATGAAGGGACGACGCGTGAGCGGCCGTGACACTGTTGCCTCAGAGACAATCCGCGACCGTCCGCTCAACGTGGACGATTGCATGCTGCTGTCTGTCGATCGCGCACTGCGGCGGCTCGGCTTTCCGGGATTTGAAACCCAAACTCTTATTTGGCTGGCTCGCCGGGTGTCCGTTCCTGATCTGCGAAAAGCGCTCGCCAGTCTGGTCCAGGAATTTCCCACCATGACGAGCCGGCTCCTTGAACCGCCGCAGGCCGCCAGGCCCTGCTGGCGGCTCAGGCCGGGCCGAGATTGCACTTTCACGCAGACGGAACTTATCTCGTCCAACACGGAGTGCGTGTTGTCCCATGCCAGCCGACTCCTGTCCACACTCTGCGATCCCACGGAAAACGATCCGATTCGCTTTCACTTGCTGTCGCGGCCCAACGGCAAGGACGTTTTCGTTGTGCACTTCAATCATGCCTTGATGGATCACAACCAGGTGCTCGGCGTGTTGCGATCCATTGACCGCTATTTCGGCACGGACACCGCGCCGCCGCCCCCGGCAACATCAACCGATCTGGTGCGCGGGTACCTGCGGCGATTTTCACGCCAGCGGAAACGAGCTGCCATTCGGGTGGCGAACCAATGGCGGCGCCTGCTGCGCGGCGGTTCGGTGACCCTGGGCAAAGAACTCGGTCAGAACTCGGGGGAAAAAGTCCTAGCTCTGGCAGTACGCCAATTAAATGCAGAGCAGACGGCTGCGCTGGAGAAATCGCTGCATCGCATTGGCGGTATGCCAAGTTTGTCAATGGCGATGCTAGGCAGCGCCTTTCGCGTCATTCAGCGCCTGGTGGGGAACTCCGCCAACGGCAAGCATTTTTGCACCGGCATCGGCGTGGAACTGGGCGTCAACCGTGCCAAGGGCGTGGGCCTCCAGAATCTGACCTCGATGGTGCCTGTCAAAATCAGTCCTGAATATCTTGCGGATCCCGACGAGGTGACACGAATACTGGCCGGCGAAATTCGCAATCGCCTAGCGACGGAAATGGATCTGGGAATCGTCGCCGGCTCCGCGCTGCTCAATCGTTGGCCCTGGCAGGCAAACTGGTTTGTCGAAATCCTGCTGCGCTATGCCGTGTCGCTCTGGTACGGCTACTTTGGATCGATGGATTCCGTGGGCGAGCGCTTTTGCGGCGCGGCGGTCGAACAAATTTTTTCCGTCGGCCCCGCCTGGGCGCCCGCGGGGCTGACGCTCCTGGTCAACAAATTCCACGGTTGCCTGCACTTCCAGGCCACCTATCTGCCGGCTTCAGTCCCCGAACCTCTCTTGCAACAATTCCTTGATGGCCTGCTGGACGAGTTGATTCAGCGCAGCGCCTGAGGTGGGGACCGGACTCATTTCTTTTCGCTTATGCACCACAGATGCCGATAGGTACGGATGAAGATCTCGCCATCGGAGATGGCCATGGTGGAACGCGTCTGTTCCCCTTTGCCGAGTGAGTTGTGGGTCGGATCCGCGAATTTAGGATTGGCGTCAACGATGTAGGTGTTGGCGTCGAAATCGTGGACATAGAGTTTGCCGTTGGCAAACACGAGGGAACTCCAGGTGTTGGCACTGGTGAGGCGGGTGTTCCAGAGGTCCTTGCCGGTCTTGATTTCGAAGCAATTGGCGACACCGTTCTCGTTCACGAGGTAGCAGTGATCGCCGACGAGAACGGGGGAACCGATGCGTTGGGGGTTGCCCTTTTCCTTGTGATGCCAAAGGCGATGGGTCGCGGTGACATCGCCCTTGCCGCCGGCCTTGCAGGCGAGGGCTGGGCCTTTATACCCGGAGAAAGCGACGACGATGCCGTCGGCGGAAATGACAGGAGTGGGATAGACCTCGTCGCCCAGTCCGTCGCAAACCCAGAGTTCTTTGCCCGTCGTGGGATCGAAGCCTTTAAGTTTTTTCGGGGCGGCAAGGATGAGTTCGTCGTGGTCGCCAACCTTGGCGATGAGGGGTGTAGCCCACGATGCGACCCAATCACTGGTGCCAACGCCGGACTGGCCGCCGGGTTCATCGTGCTGCCAGACCTTCTTGCCGGTGGTTTTGTCGAGAGCGACGAGGAATTGGCGTTCGCCAGGGCCGGCCCAGAGGATGACGAGGTTCTGATAAAGGACGGGCGACGAGGCGTTTCCCGCGACATGCCAGAGCTTGCCGAGATCGTAGCGCCACTGCTCCTTGCCGGCGAAGTCGTAGCAATAAAGGCCCGCGGAGCCGAAGCTGACGATGACCCTTTCGCCATCGGTGACGGGCGTGGCGGCGCAGTAGGTGCCAGTGGAGTGCTTCGGCTCCTTGTCGTCAAACTGGACGGCCTGTTCCCAGAGTCGCTTGCCATCGGCCCGATCAAGACACCACAAGGCTCGCTTCTTTCCCTTGGCGTCGAGCGGCTGCGCCAGAAAGATGCGATTGCCCCATACGACCGGTGCGGAATGCCCCTTTTCCGGCAAGGCGATCTTCCACTTGACGTTCTTGGTATCGCTCCAGGTGGTGGGCAGGTTCTTTTCCGCCGACTTGCCGTCGCCGCCGGGTCCGCGAAAGCCGGGCCAGTTGTCGGCGGTGGCGATGGCGGTGACGAAGAAGAAAGCGGAGAACGTGAAGAAGGCGAAGAAGGTGCGTTTCATGGGTGGATCCAAATAGCCAACAGGGCGCCAGACTTTAGCAAGTACGACCATCTCGAACGACTATGGGAGTCCTGGAATGTTATTGGAGCGGCAAATTGTTGGACAGAACGGAGGCGTTGTTGGGGTTTTCCACCAGTATGACATACCCTCAAAAACAACACAGCGTTAGGGGAATGGTTTTTCGCTTGCAAATGGCCGGAGTGCAATATTCAATATAAATCGCTGCTAGCAGTTACGTTCAGCGCACCCGATGTGCCGGCAACGGCGCCTTGTTATATTCCAGCGATGTCTTTTGAAGTTGACAACGTATCGACAACAAAGGCTGCATCGTGTTTTGGACCATTTTCCGACGAAAACGTGCTGCGAAGCCCAAATCAGGGCGCGGAGTCCGCTTGGGCTTCGAGCCTCTGGAAGACCGCACTCTCCCCAGTTTCTCGGTCGCTTCGACCGTGCCGGCCAACGGTGCCGTGTTCAATTCCGCGCCGCAGGATTACATCGTCAATTTCTCCGCGGCGATCGACACCACCACCCTCGATGCCAGCGATTTCAAAGTCACCGACAATAGCGGCACGCCACAAGCTGCCAACTCCTTCACGATCAATAGTCCGACGCAGGTTGATTTCCAGTATAACTCCGCCCCGTTCACAAGCATTGGTTCGCACACCATGTCAATGGCGGCGGGCTCGGTGCTGGATACCAGTGCCAACCCGCTCACGGCGTCTTCTAAAACGGTGAAACTCACTACGGCCACGCATTTTGCCATTAGCGTGCCCAGCACCGCCACGGCGGGAACTTCCTTCACGGTCACGGTCACCGCGCTAGATGCCAACAACAACACCGCGACGGATTACCCCGGCTCGGTGCATTTCACCAGTTCCGATTCGCTGGCGTCGTTGCCGGGCAACAGCACCTTGACGAGCGGCACCAAGAATTTCACGGTCACGCTCAAGACCGCGGCTGGCGAAACTCTG
>DASRAT010000532.1:0-2785 GCA_035638015.1 Gemmataceae bacterium
GACCATTCCGTCGAGCCGCTTCGCGGGAGAAAGGAGTGCCGCTTCGCGGGTGACAAGTTTAAGTTAGGACTTGTCCGTCCTGGAATAGGTTGACAGCTCTTGATGAAAACAAAGAGCCAAAACGGACCAGTGATTCGATACAGTGAAGCCTTCAAAATGCAGCTTGTGCGAGAATTGGAGAGTCAGGAGATTAGCTTTGCCGAGTGCCGGCGCAAGTACGGGGTGTGCGGGACGTTCACCCTCCAGCGTTGGGTGGGCAAATATGGCAACGGCACCATAGGAAAGGTCATACGAGTGGAAAAGCCTGAAGAGATTAATGAGAAGGAGCAGCTAAAGCGGCGAGTCCGAGCTTTGGAACGAGCCTTGGCCGACACCAACATCGACCTGGCGTTGGAGCGGCAGTATACGCGCCTGGCCTGTGAGCGGGCTGGGATTAAGGACGTGGCCGAGTTCAAAAAAAAAGCGGCTGGAGAGCTACCCACCAAGCCGTAGAGCAGGACGGGCAATTGGCCGGTGTGAGCGTCAGCAGTTTGTGCCGCAAGCTTGGGATGACGCGCCAGAACTACTACGCGCGGCGTCAGCAACGGCAGCGGCGGCAAGTCGATGGGGAGCTGGTAGCCGGCTTGGTCAAGCGGGAGAGGCAATTGCAGACACGTTTGGGCACCCGCAAGCTCTACCACCTGCTCAAAGACGAGTTGAAGCAAGCCGGCGTGCGCATCGGCCGGGACCGGATGTTTGAGGAGTTGGGCAAACGAGATCTGTTGCTGGCGCCGATCCCGGCGCAGTATCCGCACACCACCCAGTCCTATCATAACCTGCCGGTGTTTGGGAATCTGGTGAAGGAATGTGTGGTCAAGGCCAGTAATGAGGTGTGGGTGAGCGATTTGAGTTACTTACGGACCAAGGAGGGCTTCTTGTATCTGGCCCTGATCACCGACAAGTATTCGCGCAAGATCGTTGGCTGGCATGTCGGAGATACGTTGGAAGCCGTCGGCTGTGTCCGGGCCCTGGATCAGGCGTTGAAGGACCTGCCAGCACACCGCAAACCCATTCACCATTCCGACCAGGGCAGCCAATATTGCTGTCACGAATATGTGAAGCGCTTGCGGGCTCATGGACTGGCCATCAGCATGACCGAGAGCAACCATTGCGCAGAGAACGCGCTGGCCGAGCGGATGAATGGCATTCTCAAACAGGAGTACGGGCTTGGGGCGGAGTTTGCCACCAAAGCGCAGGCCCGGCAGGCCGTCCCTCAGGGAGTCTGGCTTTATAACAGCAAGCGCCCCCACACCGCTCTGGGCTATCGAGTCCCCAATGAAGTACACCAGGCCGGTCTGAATTAAGTTGGCCAAGTCCAGTGTCCAGCGGTGGTCAGATGGATTGGAGTTTTCCACCCTCTCATCACACCGGTGGGCTTGGGAAAATGCGTCCTGAGTCAAAATGGAACGCTAAAGTTTCCCTACGCTGAGCTCGCAGACGTGGAACTCGCAAAACGGCTCCCCCCCTGGACCCCCCCTGCGGAATGCCCGGCGACTGGGCCCCTTGGCGCACGATGGGAGCCGCGAACTGTGGTTCGGAGACTCGTCTCCCATCGGCGCTATCCCAGTCGCCGACCATTCCGTCGAGCCGCTTCGCGGGAGAAAGGAGTGCCGCTTCGCGGGTGACAAGTTTAAGTTAGGACTTGTCCGAGGGTTTTCGCGATTTTCTTCACTCTGGGTGCAACCGGAAGCGGTTCTGGGTTGTCGTGGAATCATGACAGTCCGAATTCATTGACCATGAAACAACCGATTCAAGTTGGCATCACGATGGGGCTCGCGGCTTTGCTGGCGGGCGGTGTGTTCGTTGGGAGCAGCCTGAACGCCGCGGAGGGGAAAAGCCCCATCAAGGAGTTCATGAAGCAGTATCACAAGGCGCCCAAGGGCGTGGACCCGATCTGCAAACGAGCCGGCGACGGCAAAGCGACCGACCAGGAACTGGCCGCGTTGGTGGCCGGTTACACCTCCATGTGCGCGGCCAAGCCGCCAAGAGGCGACGAAGCCAGTTGGAAGGAGAAGACCACCAAGCTCCTGGACGCCGCCCGCGGCCTGCAAAAGCATTCACCGGACGCGATCGCCCAATACAAGGAGGCCGTCAACTGCAAGGCCTGCCATAGCCAGCACAAGCCGGAGTAGCCCGTCACCGAAGAGTTACAATCCGGCGCTTTTCTCCGGACCGGGTTCGCCACACGATAGCGATAGGGTTCGAAGCTTGAGCAGCATGAATGTCGCTGGTTTTCGCTCAAGTTGATCCGGCGCAAGAGCGCGCACTCGTTATGCACGTTGATGGTGCGTGATGCGTTGATTGCCGCGCTCACGAACCCCACCTACCAGGCGTCGCCAGCCTACGCCGACAACTTCAACAGCCTGGCAGAAATGCAGGTGGAGAAAAGTTTGGGCGGCGGCGTCATCCGGGTGCCTCCACCGTTTTAGCGGGGTGCGGGCAGTGGGCGGTGGGCACCCCTCACGGCACCTGTGCGCGGAAAAACTTTGTGCCGGACACCGGTTCGGTCCATTGCCCGACGCCGCCAATGGGAACGTTGGTGCGCACTGCCGTCCAGTGGCCGAGGTCAGCCGAGGCTTCAATGACATGGGCCAGACCGCTGTCACCGCGCAAAGTAAGGCGAACGAGGCCGTTCGCTTGCAGCGCTGCTGTGAGAGTGGGACGCGCCGGCACAACCGGATCGAATCTCAGGCCGTCGTAGAAAATCGTGAATCCCGAGTCCCAAGTGTCCTGATGGATTTCGATC
>DASRAT010000533.1:0-3034 GCA_035638015.1 Gemmataceae bacterium
CGGTGACGTTTTTGTGGCAATTCGAGCCGAGGATGTGCGGCTGACCAACTCCCCAGCGACCCCGAATGACGCAGAAAACAGTGTGCCAGCAGTAGTACGTGGAGTTACCCGAGAAAGGAACTTGGTGCGAGTCCGCCTGGACTGCGGATTTGCCTTGACGGCTTTGGTGCCGCCGCATGCGGCGACAACGATGGATCTGCGCGAGGGATCGCCGGTGATCGCGGTCGTTGCGGTAAACGCGGTGCATGTCATTGGCAACGGTTAAAGCCAACGGCCGTCAGCTACCTCGCCAGCACCGTGCTGTTTAATGGGCGCTACTGGATTTGAACCAGTGACCCCTAGCGTGTCGAGCTAGTGCTCTAGCCAGCTGAGCTAAGCGCCCTGTCGCTGTAGCTTACGGTGCCCCGCCGCGGCCGTCAAGGCGAGGCGCAGACGCCAAACGGTTGTTCGCCATATCATGATCTCATGACATCCCTTCCCTTGCGTGGTGACCACGTCACCCTGGCCCAAGCCGTCAAGATCGCCGGTCTTGCCGACACCGGCGGTCAGGCCAAGCACATGGTGCGCCTGGGGTTAGTCCGCGTCAACGGCACAATTGTCACGCAGCCCGGCAAGAAGCTCGTCCGCGGCGACCGCTTCCAAAGCGCCGATGGTCAGGAATGGATCCTTACGGAGTGAAACGACGCCGTGGAAATCTCCAGCCCCGCCGAGCCTGCCCAGGAGCAAACGGAGGAACATGCGCCCGCTCTGCCGCCGCGGATGTGGCGCGTGGTGATGACCCTGGCGCTGCCGGTGCTGGCGCAGCAATTGCTGTTGTTGATCATTCAGCAGTCGGATCGCTACCTGGCCGGCCATTTGAAGGAGCTGGCGCCCACGGAGTCTGGCACGGCAGAGGCCTACCAGTCGGCTCAAACCACGGCGCAATATCTTTCGTGGTTCATCACCAGTTACATTTTTCTGGTCAGCGTCGGCAGCACCGCGCTGGTTGCGCGGTTCACCGGCGCCGGCGATCGCAAACGGGCCGTTCACACGCTGAACCAATCGATTTTGCTCGGCGTATGCTTCGGAGTGGTCGGCAGCGTGCTTGGATACACCGGACGGGAAATCATTGTAAGCACGTTGGAACTGAAGGACTCGGCGGCAGTCTTTGCAACGGCGTACCTGGCGCCCATGTTTCTGTTTCTCACTTTTCAAGTTGTCGAGGCGTCAGTCATCGCCTGCTTGGTGGGCGCTGGCGATACGCGGACAGGCCTTTACGTCATGTCAGGCGTGGCGGTCGTTAACTTGCCGATGGCGTGGGGCCTGTGCCTGGGCGTTGGACCGCTGCCTGCCCTTGGGTTCGCCGGCATTTCGCTGGGCACTGCATTGAGCCATGTCATCGGCTGTTTGGCCGTGTTGACGGTGGTGGCCTGTGGCCGATTTGGATTGAAGCTGCACCCGCGCTTGCTCTGGCCCAATCCCGAATTGCTGCGCCGGCTGCTGCGCGTCAGCATTCCCGCCGGAATCGACAGTCTATCGGTGACCCTTTGCCAGCTCTGGTTTCTCAGCCTGGTCAATCGCCTTGGCGATGTGGCGGCCGGCGCTCACGGCATTGCCCTCGGCTGGGAGGCCCTGGGCTATCTTTCCGGAGGCGCATTTAGCACCACGGCCATGACGCTGGTCGGCCAAAATCTGGGCGCGGGCCGGCCTGATCTGGCAGCCAAGGGTGGCTGGACCGCTTTCGCTTTTGGTTGCGGGGTCATGAGCGCGATGGGTGTCATTTTTTATCTGCTGGCGCGGCCGATGTTTCTGCTTTATTGTCCCTTCGAATCCCAGACGCCGATCGTCGAAGAGGGCGTGGCTGTGCTCAAACTCATCGCCTTCGTCATGCCGGCGTTAGCGTCCGCCATTATCTTTACATCGGCACTGCGTGCCGCCGGCGACCGCATCGTGCCCGTCGTCTTTTCCTGGATCGGTTTTCTCGGCGTCCGCATTCCGCTGGCTTATCTCCTCTCGCAAGAGTCCATCGTCCTCGGCCCATTGGGAGAATATCGCTGTGCCAACTTGGGCCTGTATGGCGCCTGGCTGGCGATGTGCGGGGACATTGGCGTGCGTGGTCTGTTTTTCTTTTTGCGATTCGCCGGCGGCCGTTGGAAAACGATGCGCGTGTGAGCTTGCAAACGCTGCTGCAGTGAGCGGTAGCTAGGAAAGGGATAACGTCGAACAGGTAAGGGAAGCCAGCTCGGTTTCATAAACAAGCTGCGTCCCCTTACTTCTGTCCACCTCGCGGCTCACGACCCGATGATAAACGCCTCCCCACATCCGACTTTTGGGTTGGCCCCCCGCCTTAGTTTCGTCTTGATAATTGAATCCCGTGCGGCGCCAACCATTTCGTAGCATCTTCACCAAAAACGAGTACGATGGTTTCCGCCCTCGATTTCTTCATGCCCATTCACACCGTTCCAGGGAGACTGTCATGCGTAAGTGTCTTTTCGCCGTCGTCGCCGTGTTCGGCGTCGGCATCGCGTCCAGTGTCGGCTATTCGCTGGTCCAGAATAACAACCAGGCCGCCGAGCAGCCCAAAGCCGCGGCCAGCAAGATTGTCAAGGTTGTCGTTTACCCTCACAACGCCCTGGTGACGCGCGAAGTCGATGTCCCGGCGGGCGTGGGCGTTGCCGAGTTGGTGGTGGCCGAGTTGCCGGCCCAGGTCGTCAGCAGCTCACTGTACTCGGAAGGAACCAACGGCATCCGCGTGCTCAGCACCCGCTTTCGCACTCGCCAGGTGGAGAGGGACGCGCGCGAGGAGGTGCGCAAAGCCGAGGAGGAAAAGGTCAAGATCGAAACGCAGATGGAAAAACTCGATGGCGACATCAGGGCGGTCGAGGAAAACATGAAAATGCTGACCAAGCTGGAGAATTTCACCTCCGTTACCTCCGTCAGCACGACCGAGAAGGGCGGCCTCAACGGCGAGACCGTCATCAACATGGCCAAATATGTGATGGAGCAACGAGCCGCCAAGGCCAAGGAACTGGTTGGTCTCAAGCAACAAGTGAAA
>DASRAT010000534.1:0-5188 GCA_035638015.1 Gemmataceae bacterium
AGCCGTCGAGTTCACCGTTGTCCATGCGCCACAGAACGCCCTGGGTGACGTCGCCGCTGATCCCGAAATTGGCGGTCTTGAGCGGCTCGAAATGCTTGGCAAACACGGCCTTGCCCGTATTGCGCCAGCCATCGGTGATGGAATCGCCCATGAGCAGAATGTCAATGTCGCCCTTCTTGGCAATGGCCATGAAGCCTTGGTGGCGCTTCGCCAGTCCCCCTTCCGTGGGAATGATGGCGGTGTTTTTCTTCTTTTCTTGTGCATCCTTCTTGGGCTGGTCGGATTTCTTGTCTTGATCCGCTTTCCTGCCAATCAACTCATAAACCTTGGGCATTACTGCCTCGGCCCAGATCTCATAGCCCTTGGCCGTGGGATGCAGCCCGTCCTTCATGACATCGAGCGGAATCGTGCCAGTTTTGTCGAGGAACTTTTCGCCGATGTCGAGGTAAAAGATCGATTTGCCGTCATGGGACTTGGCGATGATATCGTTGATTTCCTTCACCTTGGGCTGGAGACCTTTGCCCTTGACTGTGCGCGGAAACACCGCCAGCAGCAAAACTTTGGCCTTGTCGTGTTTCTTGCGGAAGCGGCCAACCACGGCATTGATGCCTTCGGCGATTTCCTCGGGCGTGTTGCGGCCGATGTTGTTGGTGCCGATCATGAGCATCATCAGCTTGGGGCTGTAGCCGTCGAGTTCGCCGTTGTCCATGCGCCACAACACGCCCTGCGTGGTGTCGCCGCCGATGCCGAAATTAGCGGTCTTGAGCGGCTCGAAATGCTTGGCGTAAACGGCCTTGCCGGTGTTCCGCCAGCCGTCCGTAATGGAATCGCCCATCAGCAAAATGTCAATGTCGCCCTTCTTGGCAATGTCCAGGAAGCCTTCGTGACGTTTTGGTTGGAAAGGCGTGGGAATGATGGCGGTGTTTTTCTTCTTCGGCTGCTCGGCCTTCGTGTCCTGGTCGGCCTTTTTATCCTGGCCCGCGGGAGCAAAGGAGTCAAAGGCCAAGAGCGCGAAGGTCACAAACGCCAGGGAGATCAACAAATGTCGGCTTTTCATGGGTGTTCCTTTCGCCAAAAAGAGTGGACAGAACTCGCGCATTCGCCCTAGCGGATGCGGCGGCGTCCAGGAAAGCTCGTTTTGGAATGCGGCGACAGAAGAAATGATGTCGCCAGGGGAGGTGGAATGCAATCAAAAAAAGCGAAATCCGCCAACCATCGAATTATCCCACCGTCGCCAAATCCAGCGTTGTGCCATAGCGCTGAATTACCATCTGCCGCAACAAGCGATTTTCCGGTTTGGACAGGCCGGCATCATCGGCCACCAAGGCGATGGCATCGCGACGCGCCTTTTGCAGAAGCTCGCGGTCAGCCAGAATATCGCCGAAACGCAATTCGCCCAGGCCGTGCTGGCGAGCACCAAAAAACTCGCCTAGCCCGCGGAGTTTGGCGTCCTCCTCGGCCAGTGTAAAACCATTGTTGTTTCTCGTAAAGATGCGCAGGCGATTGCGCGCTTCATCTGTGGTTGGATTGGCGAAGAGGATGCAGTTGCCCGCGGCTTCGCCACGACTTATGCGGCCGCGCATCTGGTGGAGTTGGGACAAACCGAACCGCTCGGCATGCTCGATCAACATCCAGGTGGCGTTGGCCACATCGACGCCGACTTCGATCACCATGGTGGTGACCAGCAAATCAATCTTTCCTTCGCGGAATTGCTTCATCACCTCGTCTTTGCCGCTTTCGGCCATGCGGCCGTGCAGCAAACCGAGACGGAAATCCTTGAAAACGCTTGCCTTCAAATCCTCATAATGCTGTTGGGCTGCAGTCAGGTCGAGATTCGCGGATTCCTCCACCAACGGACAGACAACGTAAGCTTGTTTGCCTTGCTTCAGTTCTTCCGCGAGTTGTTGATAAAGGCGTTGACGTTGATTCTTTGGCACAATGCGAGTGCGCACCGGTTTGCGGCCCGGCGGCAGTTGGTGCATTGTCGAACAATCGAGATCGCCGAAAACCGTGAGCGCAACAGTGCGTGGTATCGGCGTCGCGGTCATGACCAGGTAATGCGGGTCGTTGCCGGAACTGCGCATCTTGGCCCGCTGGTGAACACCGAATTTGTGCTGTTCATCGATGACTGCCAACCCAAGGCGGGCGAATTTGACATCCTCGGAAACCAGGGCTTGCGTGCCGATGACGAGATCGAGATTGCCCTCTGCCAAATCGGCCAGAAGCTTGCGGCGTTCGGCGGCCGTGAGGGCGCCGGTGAGCAACGCACGGCGGACACGGCTCTTGGCGAGGTAGCGGTCGAGTGTGTGAGCGTGCTGGCGGGCCAGCACTTCCGTCGGCGCCATCAAGGCGGTCTGATGCTTGTTGGCGATGGCGACGAGCATGGCGTAGACGGCGACAGCGGTCTTCCCGGCCCCCACGTCTGCCTGCAGCAGCCTTTGCATTGGCCGCTTACTGGCCAGGTCAAAACAGATGTCGCGGATTGCCTGGTCCTGATCGACGGTCAGCGCGAATGGAAACAAACGGCGAATCCGGGCGTCAATCTCGGGAGTGCAAGTTAACGAGGGAGCATTTTGTTGATCGCGCAGGTCCCGGCGGCGCAGGGCTAGCGCAGCCTGGAGAACCAGGAACTCTTCATAACTGAAACGTTCCCGCGCAATGCGAGCCGCTTCCATGCTGGCGGGAAAATGAACATTGCGAAACGCCGCATGCAAACTGGGAAAATGCCGCTCACGCAAAAGCCGGTCAGGAACGATGTCAACCGTCTGCGGAGCGAAACGATCCACCGCTTGACGCATGATGGTCCGCAGCGATTCGGGACGCAGATGCTCGGTCATCGGGTATATGGGCACAATGCCGGGCGCCGGCAGCGCAGCGCCGGCATCCAGTTTTTCCCACTTGGGATTGGCCATTTGCCAATGATCGCGGAACCACTTGGGCTTGCCGGTAAAACTGACGCGCTGCCCATAATTAAACTGCCCGGAGATGAATGGCTGGTTGAACCAGCTACCTTCCAGGGAACCTGGACTGCCATCGTTGATGACAATGCTCACGACGGAGCGGCCATCGGCCAGGCGGCGGCCGTCGATCTCGACCACCTCGCCCTGCACAACCTGAACTTCGCCAGCTTTTAATGTCGCGATGGTGCGGATTGCGCTGAGATCTTCGTAAGTGCGCGGCAAATGCAAAAGGAGATCGGCGACGGTCGTGATGCCGAGGCGCTGGAGTTGTTCCCGGCGGGTGGGCGTGCCGGCTTTGAGGACTTGTAAGTTCCCCAACAATGGCGAATCGGCCGCGGCCAACAAAAAAGGCTGAGGCATGGCAAATCACGAGGCTCGTTGGTCGGGGTCAACTCCCAGTTTTTTCAACATGGCGGCCAAGCGCTCAACCTCGGCTCGCGCTTCCTCCCGCAGTTTGCGTTCTTGTTCGGCCCGCTGACTTTCTTGTTCGGCCCGCTGACTTTCCTGTTCGGCCCGCTGACTTTCCTGTTGAGCATTTTGTTGCGCGCGAATGGCATTTTGTTGCTCGCGCGCGGCGCGTTGGCGTTCTTGCGCAGCGAGTTGCTGTTCCTGCTCGGCGCGTTCGAGCACTCGTTCATTTTCATCCACCAGTTCGTTGAAAGTCAAAAACCGCTCGCCGTTCGCGTTCCAAATCACCAGCTCCGGTCCCGACATGTCAAAACGAATCCCCAGCAAGGGACTGACCCATCCGTCCATCTGCTCGATTGGCTGCAACTCGCCGTCTTTGCGCAGGAAGCCTTTCAAGTCCACTTCGTCGGGATCGTAAATGTAATATTCCTCGACGCCGTATTGATCGTAAAACTCGAATTTGTCCTCCATGATGGCGTCAGTGTTGCCAGGAGAGCGGACTTCAAAAGTCACGTGCGGGGCAATGCCGCCCTCCACCCATTGTTTGTAAGAACCTCGTTCCCCCTTGGGCCGGCCGAAGACGACAAATACGTCGGGCGCCCCCCGTTCCTTCGGTTGGCCCTTCACGGCATACCACAACAGGTTCCCGGCGACGAAAACGTCCGGAACCTTGCGGTATTGTGCAGCGAGACCGCCATGGATGGTCACTATCCAACGAAACTGCAATGTGTTGTCCGACATCGGCTGTCCATCGCTATCGGGATAGAGAAGTTGCTCGTCGATGGCGTCGGCGACGGGAGTGCTCATGGTCACAACCTCCTCGAAGGTGTCATGCAGCCATTCTACTGCATTTTTCCGGGCAAGTCTTGGACAGCCGTTGCGTGAGCGTCACCTAATTTGGACTCGGCGCCACTTAAGTCCACTTTCGTTTCCACGGCCCTGTCCACCTTGGTCACAGGCACCGCCGGCGCACCCGATGCGTAAAGCCGCACATCAACGCGTTGCGCCTTCGACAAGTCGATCCGCTCATCCGCCAAATCGAACTCCAGCCGCGGTTCCTCACTCAAATGCAACGGCAGCCGCACGGTAAAAGTGCTGCCGCGGCCCAGTTCGCTTTTCAAGGTCACATCGCCGCCGAGCAACTTGGCCAGTTCGCGGACGATGGACAGGCCCAGGCCCGTACCGGCATGTTCGCGCGTCAGCGGATTGCCGGCCTGGCGGAACTTCTCGAAAACCAAATCCTGCTCTTCAGGCGCGATGCCGACCCCGGAATCGGTCACCGTCAGCGTTACAAATTGCGAATCGGCTTCCGCTTTGAGCAGCACCCGACCGCCTTCCGGTGTGAACTTGATCGCGTTGGACAGCAGATTTTGCAGAATTTGCTGAAGCTTGGTCACGTCCTGACGCATGAGGGCGATGTCCGGATCGATCTGGCCGCGCATGTCGATGTTCTTCTTCTCGGCCAGCGGCCGGAACATATTCAGAATGCCTTCGCAGACGTCGTGAATGCTGAAGTCCTCCAGGCGGACTTGCATCTTGCCTGCCTCGATCTTGGCAATGTCGAGAATGTCGTTGATGAGATTGAGCAGCTTTTCGCCGCTGGATTTGACGTTGCCGACCCAGCGCTGCTGCTTGTCGTTCAGTTGATTTCCTGTCATGAGCACTTCGCTGAACCCGAGAATGCTGTTGAGCGGCGTGCGTAACTCATGGCTCATGGTGGCCAGGAAATCGCTCTTGAGGCGGTTGGATTCATAAAGGGCCAGATTGGCCTGAGCCAATTCATCGACTTTGCGATCAAGGTCGGTATTCACCTTGCGCCA
>DASRAT010000535.1:0-3972 GCA_035638015.1 Gemmataceae bacterium
CAATTGGCCGCCATGCACATGATGCGCTCCCAAAAAGGGATTACCTGGATGGGTGGTAAAGTCACGTTTCTCAGCATGTTGTCGGACGGACCTGAATTCCGGATTGACTTTGATGTGCTTCCGACCGTTACGGAGTGACCGGCAATGGACGACTTCCAGGTGCTTGCTCCCATATTGGATAAGTTGATATTCGATCCACAGGCACGGATGGGCTACGACATGCTTGCGGGCGGATTGTACTGGTCTGACGAAATACCCGCTTGGAGCTTTGACGGGCTAGAGCCTGGCCAGTATCCACCTGGGTTTGGACAATATCGAGCTCTGCTGAATTATCGAAGCTCCTTGATTTACGGCGAACCCAGGGAGAAGTTTCGCGAGTTATGGGAACAAGCCTTGGTCCTTTGCCCTAACTGGCCTGGTCTTTTGCCGAGCCGCAGAGTTCCGGCGTTAGCGGATGAATACAGAAAAAGAGCGGACGCTGCAATACGCTCCTGGGAAGAACTCGACGCTCGTTTCGAAGAGCAAAAAAAGGCGCAGAAGCAAAAACTCATTGCTTGATTTAATCGATTTTGAAGCTTAGACCACGACTTTCATACAACGGAGGGCGGCCATGAGCACCGGTGAAACTAGTTATGACCGCATTAATGATTACGGCGCTGTGCGCATCAGTCTCGCCAGCCCGCATGATATTCGCAGTTGGTCCTTCGGCGAAGTCAAGAAGCCGGAGACCATCAACTACCGCACCTACCGCCCTGAAAAGGACGGCCTGTTCTGCGAGCGCATTTTCGGTCCCGAAAAGGATTGGGAATGCGCCTGCGGCAAATACCGCGGCATGAAATACAAGGGCATGATCTGCGACCGCTGCGGCGTCAAGGTGACGCACAGCCGCGTCCGCCGTAAGCGCATGGGCCACATTGAACTGGCGGCGCCTGTCGTGCACATCTGGTTCTTCAAGGCCATGCCCAGCCGGCTGGGCACCTTGCTCGACATGAAGACCACCAGCCTGGAAAAGATCATTTATTTCCAGGACTATGTGGTGACCGACCCGGCCGACTCTCCGCTCAAGCAGCGGCAGCTTTTGACTGAGGATGATTACCGCAAGGCCCGCGAACAATACGGCGACAAGTTCCAGGCTGACATGGGCGCGGAAGCCGTCAAGAAGCTGTTGGAAGGCCTCAACCTGGTTGATCTTTCCAAAGAGCTGCGTGACAAGCTCGACGACGAAATGGTCAAAGCCAAGCCGTCGGCCCAGAAACGCCGGGATCTGGTCAAGCGGCTCAAGGTTGTCGAAGCGCTGCGTGACTCCGGTCTGGGCGGGCCGCAAAACAAACCCGAGTGGATGGTCATGGAGTGCATCCCGGTCATTCCGCCCGACCTGCGCCCGCTCGTTTTGCTCGACAGCGGCAATTTCGCCACCAGCGACCTCAACGATTTGTATCGCCGCATCATCAATCGTAATAACCGCCTTAAAAAGCTGGTCGATCTCAATGCGCCCGAGGTCATCATCCGTAATGAGAAGCGCATGCTGCAGCAATCGGTGGATGCGCTCTTCGACAACAACCGCTGCAAACGTCCTGTCCTCGGTTCGTCGAACCGCCCGCTCAAGTCGCTGACCGACATGATCAAGGGCAAGCAGGGCCGCTTCCGCGAAAACCTGCTGGGCAAGCGCGTCGATTATTCGGCCCGCTCCGTGATCGTCGTCGGCCCCGAGCTTCGGCTGCACCAGTGCGGTTTGCCCAAAAAGATCGCGCTGGAACTGTTTCAGCCATTCATCATCCGGCGGCTCAAAGAATTGGGCCATGCCGACACTATCAAGTCGGCCAAGAAAATGCTCGAACGCAAGGCTGACGAGGTTTGGGACATCCTGGAAGAGGTCATCAAGAACCATCCCGTGCTGCTCAACCGCGCCCCGACTTTGCACCGCATGGGTATTCAAGCATTCGAGCCGGTGTTGATCGAAGGCAACGCCATTCGTATTCACCCGTTGGTGTGCAAGGGCTTCAATGCCGATTTCGACGGCGATCAGATGGCAGTGCACTTGCCGCTGTCCATCGAAGCCCAGGTCGAGGCCAGTGTCTTGATGATGGCCACCAACAACATTTTCAGCCCGGCCAACGGCCACCCGATTATCAGTCCATCGCAGGACATCGTCATGGGTTGCTATTACATGACGGCCGATCCGTTGGCGGCGTTCGATCCGCGCGTGGCCAGCGAAGAAGACCGCGCCCGCGTCAAGAAAGACGCCAAAACGGTGGAAAACATGAAAGGCACGGGCATGGTTTTCACCAGCCCTGCCGAGGTTTTCCTGGCGTTCGCCCAGAAAAAGATTGGCATTCACGCCCGCGTGCGCGTGCGGCTGCCAATCGAGAAAAAAGTCATCAGCGAGGTTCGCTACGACCAGGGCAAGATCAAGGTCGAGGAAGTCAAGCGCAACCCCAGCGGTTTGGTCTCCACCACTGTCGGTCGCATCCTCTTCAATGATATTCTCAAGCCGAACATGGCCTTTTACGACCTGTCGCTGGCCGGTAAGTACCTGAGCCGAATCATCGCCGATTGCTATCAGGAGCTGGGCCGCCGCGACACCATCGAGCTGCTCGACCGCATGAAAGAAGCCGGTTTCCGCGAATCGACGCGCTCGGGCCTGTCCTTCTCCACCGACGACCTCCGCACCCCTGCCAACAAGGATTCCGTGCTTGGCAACACCGACAAGGAAGTGGAACGCCTGCAAAAGCAGTTCCAGCGAGGCCTCATCACCGACCTCGAGCGCTACAACAAGGTCATCGATCTGTGGACGCAAGCCCGCGATCAGATCACCAAGCAGATGATGCATGACCTTCAGCACGACGTGCGCGAGGGCACGCCCTATCTGAATCCGATTTTCTTGATGGCCCACTCCGGCGCCCGCGGCGGTGTCGAGCAGATTCGCCAACTGGCCGGCATGCGCGGCCTCATGGCCAAACCGTCCGGCCAGATCATCGAGACGCCGATCAAGGCCAATTTCCGCGAGGGCCTGTCGGTGCTCGAGTATTTCAGCTCGACGCACGGCGCTCGCAAGGGATTGGCAGACACCGCCCTCAAGACCGCCGACTCCGGTTACCTCACACGCAAGCTGGCCGACGTGGCTCAAAACGTTGTCATCACCTTGCACGATTGCGAGACGACCCAGGGCGTCACCAAGGGTGTCGTCTACAAGGGCGAGGAAATCGAGCGACCCCTGAGCGACACCATCCGCGGCCGTGTGGCCCGCAACACCATCAACACCATCACCGGGGACATCATCGTCGAGGAAAACGAGATGATCACCTGGGAGGCGGCCCGCAAGATCGAGGCGCTGGGTGTGGACAAGATCATGGTCCGCTCGCCGATGACTTGCCAGGCCGCGCTGGGTGTTTGCCGGCTGTGCTACGGCATGGACTTGGCCACCGGCGGCCTGGTCGAGGAAGGCATGGCCGTCGGCATTATTGCCGCGCAATCGATCGGCGAGCCGGGCACGCAGTTGACGATGCGCACCTTCCACATCGGCGGCGTCGCCGGCCGTACCCTGGAAGCCAGCGACATCAAGGCCCGCAAGGCCGGCACCATCAAACTCGAAAACATCAACGTCGTTGTCAACGACCAGGGCGAACACGTCGCTCTGGCCCGCAAGGGCGAGTTGCTTGTAATGGGCGACAAGGACCGCATCCTGGAAACCTATTTGATCCCCAATGGCGCCATTCTCAAGGTCGACGACAAACAAAAGGTGACGCCCGGTATGGTGCTGGCCACGATGGACCCGCATCGCGTGCCGATCCTCGCCGAACGCGGCGGCCGCATTCGCTTTGAGGAAATCGTCGAGGGTGAAACGCTTCGCAAGGAACGTGATCAGGTCTCCGGCACCGAGCGCTGGGTCATCATGGAACACAAGGGTGACCTGCATCCTCAGATCGTCATTGAAGACGAACGCGGCCAGAGCCTGGAAGTGCATTACATCCC
>DASRAT010000536.1:0-4770 GCA_035638015.1 Gemmataceae bacterium
ACTTCTTTTTTCGCTCGCGAACCGTATTTGCGGGCCATGATAATTTCTCCGGTGCCTGCGACATGGTGCGACCTTCGTCACGTCAGTCTTTTGAGCAAATCGCGTACCACATGGCACCCGGAGTGAGGAGCCATCCCGACCCGATACGAAGGCAACGCAATGTCAGCGCGCGGAGGTAGAAACTGTTTGATGGGAGAGTAGTAACCGGCCTTGTTGCTCAATGCGGGGTTTGATCGATTCCGCCAGCATTTTCAAAAGCCACGGCAACGCCACGGTCAGGTAGACCGCATGGTCATCGACGGTCAATTTCCCGGAAATCGATTGCCCCATCACGGACAACGAAAACGTCATCGTGTCCGCCGTCCAGGTCTCCTGAAAATGAGTGAACAGCATTCCGTGTTGTTGCCGGATGACGTTGACGTGCTCCTGAATTCGCCGTTTGGCCTCGGCGCGTGTCAGTTGATGAGGGATAGTAGCTGTCATGTCGGGCATGGGATCCTCTTCTCTTTCTGTTCCACGGCTATCACCACCAGCATTTTTCTTTGTCCCATTCAATGATGCCGTAGTCCTCGGGTGGTGATGCCGCAGGGGCTTTGTGCTGCTCGCGCTCAAATTCGCGCCTGCCTTTCACGCCATCCTCGTTCCGTCAACGCACCAAGTTCGTCCAGGGGAAAAATCTCCGTCTGGCAATCAAACAGAAAGGGCCGGCGTTCCAGCCATTCTTGATGATCTCGGCGGAGCAGGCATTGTTCATTTCCTTAGTTCGTTTTGCTTCCGCAATACATTCTACGCGCATTGTCGGCATGGGAATTGCGGTTTATTTTTGGGCTCACCTGACTGAACCAGGAATGAAGCGAGTTTTCCATGCAGACAATTCAAGGCGTTATTTTGGATGTTGACGGAACGCTGGTAAACAGCAACGACGCGCATGCGCGCGCCTGGGTGGAAGCGCTTGCCGAAAACGGCATCTCGGTGCCGTTTGAGATGATCCGCGGCCTGATCGGCATGGGCGGAGACAAACTTCTTCCGAGGGCGGCCGGGTTGGAAGAAAGCTCGGAAAAAGGAAAGCAGATCAGCGATCGGCGTGGCCAGATATTCAAAGACAAATTTTTGCCGCGTTTAAAGCCATTTGCCGGCGCCAAGGAACTCCTGGAACGGATGCACTCTGAGGGATTGCGGCTCGTTGTCGCAAGTTCGGCCAAGGAGGACGAGTTGAAACCTCTTCTTAAGCTTTGCGGCGCTGATTCCTTGGTGGAGAGCAAGACATCCTCGGACGACGCAGACAACTCCAAGCCAGATCCGGACATTGTGCGTGCTGCGCTGCGCAAGCTCAAATTGAAACCCTCCGAGGTCCTAATGCTGGGCGATACGCCCTACGACATTGAAGCAGCCGCCCGCTCCGGGGTGGCGACTGTCGCCTTGCGCTGCGGCGGCTGGACGGACGCCAAGTTGGTGGGCGCCGTCGCCGTGTATCAAAATACTGCTGATCTGTTGATCCGCTATGACAGTTCGCCCTTTGCGCGATTGTTGGCGCCGAAACTCTAATAGGCGAGAACTCCTCGTTGGCATGTTCTTTGCAATGCAATGTGCTTTGGAAGTGCCATTCACATCTAATGAGGAAGACCAATGGCCGCTTCAAAATCAACGCGCGACATGATTTACCGCACGCTCGGCGGCACGGGCGAGAAGGTGTCCGCCATTGGCGTCGGCGGATGGCATCTTGGCTTGCCAAAAGTAGACGAGCAACTGAGCCTTCGCATAGTGCGGACCGCCGTCGACTGCGGCATCAACTTCATGGACAACTCCTGGGACTACAACGACGGCGCCAGTGAAAAACGCATGGGCAAAGCGCTCAAAGACGGCTATCGCGACAAGGTCCTCCTGATGACCAAAATCGACGGCCGCACGAAAAAAGAAGCGACCAAACAACTTGATGAATCATTGCGGCGTCTGCAGGTCGAGACCATTGACCTGGTGCAGCATCACGAGATTATTCGCTTTGAAGATCCTGACCGCATTTTCGCGGAAGAGGGCGCCAATGAGGCTCTTCTGGAAGCGCGTCAAGCGGGCAAGCTTCGTTATATCGGATTCACCGGTCACAAGGATCCACGCATCCATTTATACATGCTCGAAGTCGCCGAGCAGCACGGCTTTCAATTTGATGCCGTCCAGATGCCTCTCAATCTCATGGACGCCCATTTTCGCAGTTTCGCCAAGCTCGTACTCCCGGAATTGGTGCAACATAATATTGGCGTACTCGGCATGAAAAGCATGGCCAACGGCATCCTCCTCAAGTCCCAAAAGGTGACTGCCATCGAATGTCTTCACTACGCTCTCAATTTACCGACTTCGGTGGTAATTACAGGCATCGACAGTCTGGCAATTCTCGACCAAGCGTGCGAAGCGGTACGAACGTTTCGGCCGCTGGACGAGAAAGCCCTGCAAGCACTATTGGCAAAAACAGCAACCGCCGGGTCGCGAGGCCAGTTTGAGCCGTTCAAAACGAGTTCGATATTTGATTCGACAGCAACGAATCCCGCCTGGCTCGGCAAGGAGCCGGATCGGCTTCAGGAACTGCTTGCACAGTGAGGTCCGCCATGTGTGAGCAATGGAAACCTTGGGGTCGTTAGCAGCAGCCGAAAAGCGAGTCGATTTCGGCATATTCGTCCTTCTCCGCGGGCTAATTCAAGGAGCTTATCATGGCAAGCACTGGCGGCGACATCCTTGTTGAGACGCTGCAAAAGTGGGGCGTCGAGGTCGTTTTTGGTCTGCCGGGAGACGGCATCAATGGCATCATGGAAGCGTTACGCCAACGTCAAGATGCCATTCGATTCATTCAGGTCCGACACGAAGAATCCGCGGCGTTCATGGCATGTGCCTACGCCAAATACACCGGCAAACTCGGCGTGTGTTTGGCCACATCTGGCCCCGGCGGGGTTCATCTCCTGAACGGTCTATACGACGCCAAGATGGACGGGCAACCCGTTCTGGCGATCACGGGTCATCACTATCACGATCTCATCGATACTCACGCTCAGCAGGACATTAACCTCGACTATGTGTTCAAGGACGTGGCGGTTTACAGCACTCGGGTCATGGGACCGGAGCACGTGCGCAATGTGACCGACCTGGCATGCCGGCAGGCCATTTGCCGTCATAGCGTTGCCCACATCAATTTCCCGGTCGATTTTCAATCGCAAACGCCGGCTGACCGCAGCGAACGCAATGTGCCGGATCACACTTCGGAGGTTCTCGCTTTCAATGCCGGCCTGCCTCATGACGATGATTTGCAGCGGGCGGCGGACATACTCAACGCTGGCAAGAAAGTCGCCATCCTCGCCGGCCGCGGAGCGCTCGGCGCCACCGCGGAACTGGAGCAATTGGCGGACATGCTAGCGGCGCCGATCATCAAGCCGCTGCTCGGAAAGGCCTGCGTTCCGGACGACAGTCCCTACACGACCGGCGGCATCGGCCTTCTGGGCACCGGTCCGTCGCAAGACGCGATGGAGAGTTGCGACACGCTTTTCATGATTGGCACTTCCTTTCCATACATCGAGTTCTACCCGAAGCCCGGAAAGGTGAAGGCGGTCCAGCTGGATCGCGATGCCGCGCGCCTCGGGCTTCGTTATCCCGTGGAAGTCGGTTTAGTGGGCGACAGTCAGCGGGCGCTGCAAAAGCTCTTGAAGCTGCTCTCCAGGAAGCAAGATCGGAGTTTTCTGGACACAGCACAGTCAGGTATGAAGAAGTGGCAGGAACTTATGGACGAACGGGCGGCTCGCACCGATGTGCCGATGAAGCCGCAACGCGTTGCCCACGAATTGGGCCAGCGCTTGCCTGACAATGCCATTGTGTCGTGTGATTCGGGAACCATCTCGACCTGGTGGGCGCGGCATATTCCCGTGAAGCGCGGCCAGATGCACTCCGTTTCCGGAACGCTCGCCAGCATGGCCTGCGGCCTTCCCTATGCCATCGCCGCTCAAGTCGCTTATCCCGACAGGGCCTGCATTGCCTTTGTCGGCGACGGCGGATTTTCCATGCTGATGGCCGAATTTGCCACAGCCGTTAAATACCAGTTGCCAATCAAGGTCGTCATCATCAAGAACAACTCCCTTGGTCAGATCAAATGGGAGCAGATGGTGTTCCTGGGAAATCCGGAATACGGCTGCGAGCTTCAACCCATCGACTTCGCTGCTTTCGCGCGGGCCTGCGGCGGGACAGGCTTTACCATCGAAGACCCGGAAAAATGCGGTCAGATTTTAGACGAGGCGTTGGCTGCCGATGGGCCCGTCATTGTAGAGGCAGTTGTCGATCCCCACGAACCTCCGATGCCGCCAAAGGCGACAGTCAAGCAGGCTGTCGAGCTGGCCAAATCGCTTGTTCGAGGACAGCCCAACGCGGGCAAGATTATTGCCACGATTTTGGAGGACAAGGTCCGCGAGATGGTTTGAGGGTTAATAGTGCTCGTGCTGCTGCCCGTTTTGGTAAAATCAATCTACGAAATCCGACCATGCATTTATTTCAAATCCTCTTGCCGGTGTACGACAATCAAGGCCATTCCGTGCAGCGTGGGGTCGCGGGTGACCACATTGCCGTATGCCTCCGAGATTGCAAGAACCGCCTGGCCAACGTAAGTGTGTAACCCACGTCCGCCAGGCGGTCACGTTCAGATGTTTTGGATCACGGCTCACACTGTTTTGCCACTTCCACCACCACCGCCGCCGCCAGAGCCACCACCACCGGTGCTACCGCCGCCGCCACCACCACCGCCGC
>DASRAT010000537.1:0-3776 GCA_035638015.1 Gemmataceae bacterium
CCAGATACAACGGCACCACCACCGATGTCCCCGGCGCCGCCGTCAAGTTCGTCGGCAGGCTCAAGGTCGGATCGGGACCCGTCGGGCTGATCGTCAAGCCCGTCGGAATCGGCGGCAACTGGGCAACCGTGATTCCGGTCACCGTGCGGTTGATCAGCGTCACGTCGGACGAATCGATGAAGTTATTGCCGCTGATGTCGGCCACGATTGCAGGATCGACCAGGCGATAGGCCGCGAAACCGCTGTCAAAAAGCCCGGCCACTCGGGCTATCAAGGAAGCGTCAAGTGGACTGAGCGCGCCGTCGCCGGACACGTCGCCAACATAGGCGGCCACGTGCACGCCGTCGTCATTGACGACGCTTGCAGTGGCGCCGTTGATCAGAATGTCACTCAGATGCAATAGTTCCTTGGCCTTGTAATTGGCAGCCGCGCTGTCGGGGACGTGGGCCACGATCTGGCCGAGCGTCAAGTTGGCGCTCAAGGCCGTGTTGCTGTGAAACGACAAATTGGCCACCCCGCCTGAAGCCGTGCCAACCAGGCTGAATGTGCCGGAGGTGTTGCTAAGCGTGCCGGTAATGACCAGCAATGCCGGGTTGTAATGGAGCTGGAAGATCACATCGGTCACGGCCACGGGATTGCTCAAGGTGATTGGGATGCCGGTCCCGCCCGATTGAGGCACCTTGATATTGGCGGCGCCGTTGGGGCCGCGGGCAAAATCGGGGACACTCAACACGGGACCGGCAGAAGCCGGCGGCGTAAACGTGGTTACATAGTTGTCGCCGCTCGTGCCGTCGCCGTTGCCGTCCAGCAAGCCGCCGTCCAGACCCTTGAAACCATTAGCGGCGCTGCGGAATGTGACAGTGTAACTGCCCGACGCCAACACGCCGGGGAACACGCCCGTGACGCCGATGCCGGTCTTGATAAATGTGAATGAACTGTTTGTTGAATCGATCAGCAGCGAGCCGCGCACGGTTCCCGAAGGGCCAACCACGGTTACGTCGGCAGCGCCGTAGGTGGCGAGGCTGTCATAAAGGTTGAGCGTGGCAGGATCGAACGGTTTGTTGAACGCCGCCACAAAACCGGTGGCCGTCGGCGTTAAGCTTGTGACCATCAAACCGCGGACCGTGATAAGGTTGCTGCTGCCGCCAAGGCTGCTCGTGGTTTTGTCGGTGGCCGTGAGAATCTGATTGCCGGCCGTTGACAAAACAGCCGAAAACGAGCCGATGCCGTTGGTCAAGGTGCTGTCCGCCGGCAGATTCGCGGCGGAGTCGGTGGTAGTGAAATGTACCGTGCCGCCGTAGCCCGCGATCACGTTGTTGTATGCGTCCAAAGCCCTGACCGTGTAGCCAAATGCGACCCCGGTGGCGGCACTGGCTGGCGCCGACACTCCTAGATATTGCAGGCTTGCCGCGTTGACGGTTATTGGACCTGACGTTCCTGTGAGGTTGGTGTTGACGCTGTCGGTGGCCGTCAGGGTTTGTGTGCCGGCGGTCCTCAGCAGCGCCGCGAAAAAACCGACGCCCGCCGCGAGGGTTACATCAGTGGACAAGATTGCCTGGCTGTCGCCACAGGTTATGTTAACGGTGCCGGTGTAGCCGGTGGCGGTGTTGTTGAACTGGTCTTTGGCCGTCACACTAAAGACGAAAAGGTTGCCGGCCGTGGTTGCGGCCGGTGCGCTGACGGTGAAATGCGTTGCCGCTTGCACGGGGGGTGCGAACTGAAAACTGCCCGTAAAGTCCTGGATCGTCGTGCTGGCATCGCCCTGTTTTACTATGGCGCCCACGCCAATGTGCATGACGTGGGAGCCTTGGCTGGTGACGGGGTTGGTGTTGAAAGTGAACGTGGCCGCCAAGCCTGCTGGGTTGAGCGTGACTTGATCTGCCGCCGCGCCGTCCACTGTGAAATCACTGGCCTGGAGGCTTGCGGTGTTGACAAAATCCGAGAAATTCACTGTGTAGCTGACAGGTGCGACAGTAACCGTCGAACCGACAGCGGGGGAACTGCTGATGACGCTGAGTCCCACCAAGGCGGCAACGACCGCATCGGCACGGGGCGAGCCAAGGCCCGTCACCAGGTCATATCCGTTCCCCGCCGTGTAATTGGGCGTCCCGGTGCTGTCGCCAGTCGTGATGTCATGGAAAAAACTGGTGGGCAAGGCATAAAGCTTCGGCAATGTCTCACTTGGTCCGTCCAGCGAGCCCAGGCCATGAAGTGCTCTCCCTTGATCGGCAATGGCAATCAAAGCCGCCCATTGGGGCGCCGCGGCGCTGGTGCCACCCAGGCGCTCCCACGGCGAACCGGCCGGACTGTCATAACTATCGTATATGGGGAAACCCGCGCTCCCGTCCGAACTGTAGCCGACGTCGGGATTGGTCCGCATGCCATTGGCGGAAATCACGCTGGGGCCGTTGTGAATGACCAGGCTGGACTGGTAGCTTGGTTGAGATTCCACGGCGCTGATGCCGCCGCCGCTGCCGGTCCACCCAATTTCACTGAGGATATTGCCCGCGGCGTCAAGATCGATGGTTGTCCCGCCGACGGCAAGTACGTTCGGTGAGATTGCCGGGTATATCGGCGGAGCACCATCGTCGCCCGCCGAGGCCACGAAGGTCACGCCGCCGTGGCCGCTGGGGGTTTGGTACAGCGAGTCGTCCTGCGTTTCCAGGGGATCTTCAATATCGCCAAAGCTCATGGACACGACGACCACGCCCGTCGCCGTGGAGGCGTATTCCACCGCGGCATTGAAGTTCGTTAAGCTATCGTCATCTGCTTCCACCAGCAGGATTTTGGCCTTGGGCGCAATGGCGTGGGCCCATTCGACGTCCAATGCGGCTTCCTCACCCCAGCCGGCAATCGTAGGCGTCGAAGGGGGAGCCGGCGCCGGAAGGTGTGCGCTGTCGCCCACCTGGTTCACCTTCACTAAAGGGGGATCGGGAAGCCCGAACTGCTGGTCGAAGGCATGCAGGTCATTGACGATGTTGGGGTGGTCATACGCGTCCACGATCGCGATCGTCATGCCGGTGCCGTCGCCCACGACGGTCCCATTGGTAAAGCGAATCAGGTCAATTCCATAGGCGTGCTTGATCTGCTGGGGAGTGTACCAAGCAAGACTGGGACTGGCCCTCCACGCGGGCGCCATTTGGCCGGGGTCGGGCAAAGGAATGTAAAGGGGGGAATAGGAAGCAAGCAGGAGGCGGGATTCCAGCAACTCGATCACTAGCCTGGTCTTGGCGCTGCCCAATGCTTCGCCTGACCTGCCGCGGCGCAGAATGTGAGTGGGAGCCACGCCGTATCCCTCGATGGAGCAAAAGATTTACCTTGCATACAAAATTGGCCGGCAATAGCGGATTGTAATTGTATTGTTGGCCATCGAAGTGCACAAATCAAGGGGAAAGTCTGGGGGAATGCACAAACCGTGCATGCCAGACAAAGTCTCGTGGGCTACTTACTGTCGGCCGCGCCGCCCGCCTTCAGACAACGAGCACGGCTGCGCGCACAAACGCGGATCGGATTCCGATCCGCGTTCATTAGCAATAGTCGGGGCGACCTGCCATGGCCGCCCCGTTTGGTTTCTATGCGTTGCCGCCCTTGCCAGCCTCGCGTGCGAAGAACTCCGCCACGCCTTCGGCGTCCGCCGCGTCCTCGGCGTTCATCAAATCCAGCAGCGACGCCTTGGCAGTGCGCCGCGCCTTCTGGCCCAGATACGCCAGGTAATCTTCCGGCGCCCATTCCACGGCCGCCCCGTCCAACGCTTGCGCCAACGCCAAATCCTGCGC
>DASRAT010000538.1:0-4890 GCA_035638015.1 Gemmataceae bacterium
GCCTTTGCGGTATGGTGTTGGCGGCAGCGCTGGGTCTGAGCGCTGGCGGAGTTGCGGGCACTCAGGAGCCATCGTCTCCGCACAACGCCAGTGGGACGGGAGGAAAGACAAAAGACCAACCCCGCGATCTACCGCTGGAACTGGCCCCCCAAATTGGCTTCAACTCAAACAATTTCGTTTCCCTGAGCGGCGATGGCAAGCTGTTTGTCACCTGTTCTAATGACAAGACCGCGACTCTGTGGGAGACGGCCACGGCAAAGCAACTTCAAACATTTCAAGGACACACCAAAATCCTCAGTAGAGCCGTTCTGAGTGCCGACGGCAAACGGCTCGTCACTTGCTCCGAGGACAAAACCGCGATTTTGTGGGATACATCCACGGGCAAGCAACTTCAGACCTTTGAGGGACACACCCGCAATGTGTCAAGCGTAGCCCTGAGCGTCGACGGTAGGTTGCTCGTGACCGGCTCACATGACGCGGCTGCAATCTTGTGGGAGACGGCCACGGGCAAGCAGCTCCAGACCTTTCAAGGACATAAACATTTTGTCACAAGCGTGGCGATAAGCGACGACGGCAAACGGCTTGTCACCGGCTCTACGGACGCGACCGCGATCCTGTGGGAATCGGCCACTGGCAAGCAACTCCAGACCTTTAAGGGGCATACCAACTCTATCAATAGTGTCGCGTTGAACGGCGACGTTAAGCTGCTTGTTACGGGCTCTAGTGACAAGACGGCGATCCTATGGGATACGGCCACGGGAAAGCAAATCATGGATTTCCAGGGGCACACTAGCAGTGTCAGTAGTGTGGCCTTTAGCAGCAACGCCAAGGTGCTTGTCACCAGCTCGTTTGACAAGACCGCGATTCTGTGGGAGCCAATGACGGGCAAGAAACTGCAGATCTTCCAGGGGCACACTCATTACGTGTCCAGCGTGTCATTGAGTGGCGACTGCAAACTGCTCGCTACTGGTTCCTGGGACAAATCCGTGATCCTTTGGCAATTGGGCACGGACAAAAAACTACAGACTATCCAGGGTCACATCGACAGGGTTACCAGCGCCTCACTGAGTGGTGACGGCAAGCTGTTCGTCACCGGCTCTTGGGACAGAACCGCCATCTTGTGGGAGACGGCCACCGGCAAGCAACTCCAATCTTTTCGCCAAAAAGACTGGGTCAGCAGTGTGGTTCTGGCCGCCGAAGGAAAGCTGCTCGTCACTGGGTCCCTGGACAGCGCCGCAATCGCTTGGGACACAGCGACGGGCAAAAATCTCCAGACCTTCAAGGGAAACGCGGGCAAAGGCCCGACGGGCACGAGCGTGGCGATGAGTGACGACGGCAAATTGCTGGTTACTGGCTTTCCTGACAAGACCGCGGTCCTGTGGGAGACTGCCACCGGCAAGCAACTACAAACCTTTCAGGGCCACAAAGGCAGTGTCACAAGCGTGTCCCTGGGCCGCGACGGCAAGCACGTCGTCACCGGTTCTCTGGACAACACTGCAATCCTGTGGGATGCGTCCACGGGCAAGCGGCTGCAAACTTTCAAGGGACACACCAACGCCGTGGTTAGCGTGGCGTTGAGCCGCGACGGCCAACTGCTCATTACGGGTTCTTGGGACAGGACCGCAATTCTGTGGGACGCGGTAACAGGCAAGAAACGCGGCGTCCTTGTTGGACACAGCGATTTGGTTATACGTGTGGCTCTGAGTCAAGATGGCAGAGAGGCAGTCACCGCCTCAGCAGACAAAACCGCAATCCTTTGGGAAACCTCCACGGCCAATAAACGCCAAGTCTTTCAAGGCCACCATGATGAAATCAGTGGCGTAGGTTTGAATAACAAAAGCAAGCACCTCTGGACCTCTTCACTGGACGGCTCCACTCGCCTCTGGGACCCCGCCACCGGCAAGGAGCGTTGCCGGCTCTACAGCCTCGACGCCGGCAAGGAATGGCTCGTCATCACCCCCGACGGCCGTTTCGACGGTTCGCCCGGGGCCTGGAAGTTCGTCGCCTATCGCGAACCGGGAACGCTGAAAATGCACTATGACGACGCGACGTTACGCCGCTATCACCGGCCGGGATTGTTGGCGGAGATGTGGAAGTGAACGATATCAGCGAACCAAAAGTTGCACCTGAATGCGGCGGTAATACGTGAAATTAGGGTGCAAGTCTCACCGGCCGCCGCTGCGGGT
The DNA here is from genome assembly GCA_035638015.1 of Gemmataceae bacterium. Classification (GTDB taxonomy): domain Bacteria; phylum Planctomycetota; class Planctomycetia; order Gemmatales; family Gemmataceae; genus DASRAT01. Next base: position 2,187 of record DASRAT010000538.1, read on the forward strand.
GAGCTAATCGTTCGGCGGCTCTGGTTGCTGGCCATGCATGCATACAAAAACCAGCTATGGCACGGGCTCGTGGATCAAGGTTGGGAAATCGTCGAGGTGGTTGCTTCGGACGAATGGTGGGCGGATGAATTTTGGAAGGTGCAGTCACTGCGAAACCGATGGGGACTTGAAATCATCCTTGCTTTCCTGGTAAATCCGCTGTGGGATGCCCCTCGCAAGAAGGGTCAAGGAGTTTGGTCGATCTCAGCAAGTGAGGGATTCCCCGGTGACCGGCTCGGGGCCGAAAAGGGAATCGCGGACCTTTGCATGGCCAAGGGTCGATTTGACGAAAAACTAGCGGCTTTTCTTGCTGCACTCGATGCTTACAGAAACAGTCAGCAGGTGCATGGAGGCGAGGCCGCCGAACCGCATTATGACCTCTAGCCGCCGGCGTGGGATCAGTTGTGAGAAGCCCTGACCAGGGATCAAAATGGGTGCTGAACTTCGAGAGATAAGTCCCAACAACTATCTTGTATGGGATGACTTCGTTGCGGCAGAGCGACCCGAACCGTGGGATGATTATGGGCATTTCACGCTAAAGATCGGACCCGAAGGCGACAAAGGCAGTGAGTACTTTCAGGTATTAGGCAACGCGCGCTGACAAAACAGGGTAAAGCAACGGATACGAATCCCAAAACCACATCGCCGAAATAAACCCAACGACCTGTTCCGCTGCAATCCACCTCACTGGCCGGCTTGCCGACTATTACAGCCCCTTGAAGTCCGTTGTCGCCGTCACGAGCCACGGTTCAGAAGGCGTTTCAAGGCTTCGTCCGCGGCCTCCGCTAACCGCGGATTCGGCGTCGCCTTCGTCAGTGCTTCCAAAACTCGCCGCGCTTCCGGCGCCTTGCAGTGCTCCAAGGCTTCAATCGCCCGCAGCTTGCGGATCAAGTCCAACGTGCGCTTTTCCAGAACTAACTCGATACGGCGACGAACTTCTAGCGGGGCATTGGTCTTGAGCACTTCGCGCAGCGCCGCCTCGGCGGATTCGCCTAGGGCTACCAGGGATTGCACTGCTTTCTCTCGCGTGGCATAGATGCTACTGTCGAGCTCGGCAATCAGCTTGGCGGTTAGTTGGGCATCGGCAGGTTTGACTATCAGCTGCTCTCGAAAAAAGGGCAAACTCTGCTTGAACGTGGCAGCCAATTTCCACGTGGCTCGATAAGCCGCGATGCCATCGTCCCCTCCCAGATCGGCCCAAAGCTTATCGACTTCTGCCGCCGTCAAGTCATGTGCACTCCACTTGCCGTCAGGGCAAATCCCGGTTACGTCCCATACCAAGGCGGTGAGATCACTGCCGCCGGAAACAAGCATCCTTCCGTTAGGCGAAAATGCCAGGGCATGTACCTTGCCACGATGGCCTTTGAATCGACCGCGGACCTGACCGGTCGCCATTTCCCACAGTACGACACCGTCTTGGCTCGGCCAAGCGATGGTTTTGGCGTCGGGCGACAGCACCACGGAACTTCTACTTGGCCAATCCGCAGCTTCCGGCGTGGCGAATCGGCTAATTTCTCGCGAAGTGGCCAAGTCCCACAGCCGCACTGACGACGAACTCGCCTTGGCCTCCAAATCCGAATCTTGGTGACGTGAAATAAGGTATTTCCCGTCGGCCGAGAAAGCCAGATAAACGACTCGGGGGCCACTGTTCAAGGTTAATTGCGTCTTCAACTTGCCCGTGTCGGCATGCCATACTCGTATTGCCATCTCGTACGGAACACCGTCAAATGAACCCGTGGCTGTAGCCAGGAAGCGGCCATCAATGGAGAAAGCTGGAAAGGCGACCGACGGTGGGGATAAGGTATATTGGAGCTTGCCGGTAGCCGTTTCCCAGATTCCAAGCGTTCCCTTTTTGTACGGGGCCGCCAAAAGCTTGCCATCTGGCGAAAAAGGTGTAGGTCCTCCCGGTGGCGTTGGCATGCCCTCAATTCGGAACAGCGTTTTGCCGCTCAACGGTTCCCACACGTGCAAGACGCCTTTTGCGTCAATAAGTGCTGCTTTCTGGCCGTCACCGGTGAAACTTGTGGCATACAGGTACTGAAGTTGCGGGATTGCATCCGCGGGGCGAGACTGATACTGCCCCTGTTGCTTTCCTGTAAGCGGATCCCATGTCGAAATGTGACCGCCTCTCGAGCCTATGGTCAACGATTTGGAATCTGGTGCAAAACTCAAGGAAAGGGCCAAATCAGGAAGTCTGTTTATCGCAATTGCGGGCTTACCTGATTTGGCGTCGCGAAGATCAATCACCGTGCGCATGAGGGATAGCGCCAGTGTTTTGCCGTCCGGTGAATAAGCGATGTAATCGACTGACCCATCATTTCGCCATCGAGCCAGTTCTTGGCCGTTTTGTGCCGCAAACAAGATTGTATCGCGAGAATGTTCGATGGGGGGACGGTCGGCGGCTGTGACATTGCAAGCTAATGTTTGACTATCAGCAGAGAAACAAAGGTTATGATCCCTTTGGCCCAATGCCGTGCGGCTGATTTCCTCGCCTGTGACGGCGTTCCAAAGATACAACACGCTTGGCTTCACCATGGCAGCAAGTCGTTTGCCATCGGGGGAAACTGCCCACCTGCCGACGTCAAACGATGTCAAATCCACATGCAGGCGCCGAATCTCCTTGCCGGTAGCCATATCCAACCAGTGAATGTCACCCGACACTGCT
>DASRAT010000539.1:0-6002 GCA_035638015.1 Gemmataceae bacterium
CACGGCCCCGCAAAGTCGTGGCCATGGATGGTGAAGTCACCGCCGATTTCCGTAATCCATCCAAGACCGAAAAGGATGACATCGTCGTCCGCTTTGTGCCGACGCCGAACGACGTGGTGGCCGCCATGTGCAAGATGGCCAAGATCGGCAAGGACGACATCGTCTACGACCTCGGCTGCGGCGACGGGCGCATGGTCATCATGGCCGTCAAGGATTTCGGCGCCAAGAAGGGCGTCGGCGTTGATCTCAATCCGGAACTTGTCAAGGGTTGCCAGGAATCAGCCAAGGCACAAGGAGTTTCGGACAAGGTCACCTTCCGCGTCGGCGACGTGCTCAAGGTGGAAGATCTCTCCGACGCCACCGTCGTCCTGCTTTACATGGGCGACGACATCAACGCCCGTCTCAAGCCGATTCTTCAGAAGACGCTCAAGCCGGGCAGCCGCGTTGTGTCGCACCGCTTCCTGATGGGCGAGGACTGGAAGCCGGCCCGCACCGAGACGATTACCAACACCGAATACGGCGATTGCGACATCCACTTGTGGACGATTGAAGAGAAAAAGAAGTAAACAACAGTGGCAATGCAAGCCTCCGGCTTCGGCGCCATCCGCGCAGGCCGGAGGCTTTTTTCGTGGGACGGCCTTCCCAGGCCGTTCAATTAATCCATGCCGGGAACGATCACCATGCGCAGCCTTAACCACTGTCGGGTTGTCGGAAGTGCTATTTTGGTTGCCGGGGCTTTGGCGTTGATTCAAGGCTGCGACACCAAGCCCCCGCCCGGTAAAGGCGTTGACCTCAAAATCTTGCTTCCTCTGGAAGATGCCGACGCCAAGCTGTTGGTGGACGACAGGGTGTTTCCCGGCAAAGGCGCCGAGCGCACCATCCATGCCACCGTCAGGCCGGACAAGGAAAACGTCGTGGTGGCCGCTGCATGGGAGCCGAACAACTACACCAAGATTACCCGCAAACGCAAAGTAGATTGGACGGCGGGCACTATCACCGTCGACCTGCGCAATCCGTCCGACGTGAAGGGTGAGAAGGACGACATCGTCGTCCGCTGGGTGCCGACGCCCTTGGAAGTGGCCGCCGCGATGTGCAAACTGGGCCGGGTGACGCCCAACGACGTCGTCTACGACCTGGGTTGCGGCGACGGCATCATGGTGCTGACGGCGGTCGAGAAGTTCAGTGCCAAACGCGGCGTCGGCGTCGATCTGGACAAGGAATTGGTGCAGAAATGCAAAACCAAGGCCAGCTCCGCCGGCATCGCCGACAAGGTTGATTTCCGCGTCGGCGACGTGCTCAACGTCGAAGACATGTCGGACGCCACCGTTGTCTTGCTCTACATGGGCGACGACATCAACAATCGCCTCAAGCCGATTTTGCAGAAAACGCTCAAACCCGGCAGCCGGGTGATCTCTCATCGCTTTACGATGGGAGACGATTGGCCGCCGGACAAGACTGAAAAAATGGAAGTTGACGGCAGATCGTTTGAAATTCACCTTTGGGAGATTAAGGGCGCAAACTGACGAGACAGTTTAGCGCTTTTTCTTGGACCGGCGAAGCTGCTTGCGGACCCAGGTGCGGAATTCACGGAACAAAGTGCGATGGACTTCCTCTGCCTGACGCTTCACAAATTCGGCCACCTTGGCCATTGGAATGCCCGGAAAGTATTTGCTGCATTCGGATTCGACGTATTGACCATCCTCGTCCAATTGAAGAACCTGAAAGGAATTGAGGGTTACTTTCCACACTTCAGGCACTTTCAAGGCGGCAAATATTCCTAGCCTTCGCTTGGAACTGCTGGTGATGTCGATCTCCACCATCAAATCGGGAGGCGGATCAATCGACAGGTCCACGGTTTTCCTGCCTTGCATCAAATCTGAATTCACAATGTAAATGCACTCGTCCGGTTCAGCGGCGCGGTCCAAATCCTCGCGATCGCAGGTCATACTCCCGCAAGCTGTAAAGTCCAGCTCAGCCTCTTCCGCCAGAATGAAAAACAACGTGTAGCAAAAGCGGCTGAGAATTTCGTGCAAACGCGATTTCGTCATGATTTCCAGCACCCCCTGGTCGTACGTCAAACGCGCATGGCTTTCATTCAACGACTCGGAGATTCTGCGATAACCTGCCCAGTCGATGTCATTCAAGACAATAATCTGGCGCGGTTCCAATGGCTTGTAGATTCGCTTCTTTTTCGGCCGTGAAGCCAACACTGCGGTGCTCATACGCATTACTCCTTCCAAGCTCAGTTACATGAGGTAATATACTCTTTGCCCACAATGCCATGCCACTGCAAATGCTTTCCAAGAGGCCGCCAATGTTTCCCGCACATCGTCCACGCCGCCTGCGTCACCACCCGGTCGTCCGCAACCTGGTCCGCGAAACCGCCCTCTCGCCCCAAAACCTGATCCTGCCGCTCTTCGTCCGCCCAGGCCGCGGCATCAAAAAAGAAATCGCGTCGATGCCCGGCAACTACCAGCTCAGCGTCGACCGCCTCGTCGAGGAAATCGGCGGCCATGTCGATCTCGGCCTGCAAGCCTTCATGCTCTTCGGCATCCCGACTCACAAAGACGCGACCGGCTCCAGCGCCTCCACCGACGACGGCATCGTCCAGCAAGCCCTCCTTGCCGTCCGCGCCGCCCACAAAGACGTGCTCCTGCTCACCGACGAATGTTTCTGCGAATACACCGACCACGGCCATTGCGGCGTCCTCTCCGAATACGGCAACCGCCGCGATGTGGACAACGACGCCACGCTGCCCCTGCTAGCTCAGCAATGCGTCAGCCACGCCCGCGCCGGCGCCGACATGGTCGCCCCCAGCGGCATGCTCGACGGCATGGTCGCCGCGATACGCAAAGGCCTGGACGACGCCGGTTTCAGTTGGCTGCCGATCATGAGTTACGCCGCCAAGTACGCCTCCGCCTTCTACGGCCCCTTCCGCGACGCCGCCGAATCCCCACCCCAGTTCGGCGACCGCACCGGCTACCAGATGGACCCCGCCAACAGCGACGAAGCCCTCCGCGAAGTCGCCCTCGACCTCGAAGAAGGGGCCGACATCGTCATGGTCAAACCCGCCCTGCCCTACCTGGACATCATCCGCCGCGTCAAAGACAAATTCGGCGTCCCCGTCGCCGCCTACAACGTCAGCGGCGAATTCGCCATGATCAAAGCCGCCGCCCAAAAAGGCTGGCTCGACGAACGCCGCGTCACGCTGGAGGTTCTGACGAGCATCAAACGAGCCGGCGCCGACATGATCCTGACCTATTTCGCCCCAGATGTAGCAAAATGGCTCAGCTAGACGGTTGGCGCTCTTCGAAGACCGCCAAGAACGCCAAGAACGCCAACTTTAGGGATGACAGTCGAAGAGGCGCAAGGGGCGCAGGGTTTCACGAGCCACTTGCTAGACACGGGAGAATCGAATGCTTACCCGCGGAATCATCCTGCTAATCTTGCTCACCCCCGCTTGCGGTTTCGCGCTTAGCGCTCAAAAGGACGCCCAACCCCTTAAACAAAAACCCGCCCCCAAACTCGACCACCACGGCGACCCTCTCCCCGAAGGCGCCACCGCCCGCCTGGGCACCATCCGTTTCCGCCACGCAGGCGCTAGCTCCCTTGTCTATTCACGCGACGGCAAATACCTGGCTTCAGCGGGCGGCCCCGATTACGGCTTTTGCATTTGGGAGGCCGACACTGGCAGACCTTTGCTTTGCCACCTCGAGGGCTATCAAGTACGTGCTATCGCCTTTTCCCCCGATAGTAAATTTCTCGTTGACCAGTATCTCAATATTTTCGATGTCACTGGCGGCAAAAAGCTTCGAAAGCTCTCACGCCCCGCTTTTGACTCCGTTGATCGTGTGGCCTTTTCCCCCGATTCAAAGAAGATCGCCATTGCCGCCAGAATTGACGACAAGCCCTTGGCCGTCGAATTCGACGCCATAACGGGCAAAGAGCTTGCAAGATTCGCCGGAAAGTACGAGGGTTACCTGTCAGTCCATTACCCAAAGGACGGCCATTGCGTGGCCTTGACATGTGACGATCAAATTGTGTCTGCGTGGAATGTTGGAACCGGCCAGGAGGCATTCCAGCTCCGCCACGACAAACGAGTCTTGGGTAAGTGCACTTCATCTGCAGCTAACATCCTGGTTACGTCGGATTTCGATCATTTTCTGTATCATTGGGATTTGAATAAAAGAGTGCTGCTCAGCAAATTTGAGACAAACCTTTCGTTGATTCCGCATATTGCCATTTCGCAGGACGGTACAAAAGTGGCACTCGCGGAGGAATGGTCGCGGGAAGTGAAAATCAACATCCGTAGCCTGCCGGGGGCAAAAACGATTAGCGCGTGGACGACACATCGGATTACTGCCCTTGCATTCGCGCCCGACGGAAAAACACTTGCGACCGTGGGTTACGACATGAAGATTCGCCGTTGGAATGTGGAAAACGGCAAAGAACTTGATAGTCCTGGCGGCCATGCGGAGCCCATCCACTCCTTGCTTTTTTCCCCAGACGGCAAGCGACTCATATCCAGCGCTTGCTCATCAACATACTACGATTGGACATCAAGCATCATTGAATGGACATTGCTCAATGGCAACGGACATCGTGGCCTTGAAACGGCCAATCTCCCTTCGTCAATTAGAGGGGGGCTATCACTTGATCGCGTTGAACTCTCCCACGACGGCTCACTGGCAGCCATACAGGGTTCAGTCCTGACAAAAAAATTACGTACGCAACAACTAATTTCGCTTTGGGACAATACCAAAAACAAGGAACTGTTTTTGCTCAAAGACGAACTGGAAGGTATCGAGTCGCTACATTTTTCCCCCGACCGCAAATGGCTCGCCTGTAGCGCCGAGGATGGAATTCACATCTGGGACACCGCCACGGGTAAAGAGAGTCAGCGAATACAGGCGCTCAAATCTCCCCCATTTCTTTTCATGCCCGACAGTAAACATCTTGTCTGGGCCGAGCCGATTGGAACTCTGCACCAGTGCGATATTGCTTCCGGAAAAGAAAGCCGGCAATGGAAAACAGAAGCACAAGGCTTATGCCCGCTCGCAATCTCAGCAGACGGCAATTTGCTGGCATGCGATGACGAGAAATCAAATGTAAGTGTGTGGGATTTGTCCGCCGGCAAACGCGTGGCCCATACGGGAAATCGTCGTTGGGTGAAAGCCCTTGCCTTCACGCCAAGCTGTCGAGTCCTTGCAATTGCAAGCCTGCCTACAGGGCCGCGACCAAAAGGCGATCAGCAATTCCAGCACACCATCGACCTTTGGGACCTCCAAACGAATCAAGAAATCCGCCACATCCCCAGCGCGCAAGGCAGCGTCAACGCGGTAGCTTTCTCCCCCGACGGCCGCACCCTCGCTTCCGGCGGCGACGACTCAACGATCCTCCTCTGGGACCTCGCTCACCATGCAACACCTGGCCCGCTCACCGCCAAGGACCTGGACCGCCTCTGGTCCGACCTCGCCGACGACGCTTCCGCCGCTGACCGCGCCATCTGGACCCTGGCTCTCTCCCCCAAGCAAAGTCTTCCCTGGTTCCAGGAGCACATGAAACTCGCTTCCGCCGACGACCAGCAACTGGCCAAGCTCCTCGAAGCCCTCGACAGCAAACAATACGCCGCCCGCCAGCAAGCCGCCAAGACGCTGGACGACCTCGGCGAAGCTGCCGAAGCCTTCGTTCGCAAAACCCTCAGCGGCAATCCCACCCTGGAAGTCAAAGGTCGCCTCGAACAATTCCTACAAAAACGCGAAAAAGACGTGATCCGCAAAATCCGCGCCCTCGAAGCCCTCGAACACATCGCTACGCCCGAAGCGCGAGACCTGCTGCAAACCCTGGCCAAGGAATCACCCAATCCCCGCGTCGCCCACGCCGCCGGCGCAGCCGTCCAGCGCCTCGCAAAGCGGCTTGGAGGAACACCCTGACGCCGGCGTGACGAGCCGCGTAAGTGGCCGGGTAACGCTCGCCATTGCCGGCAGCGCGGCCTTTCCGCG
>DASRAT010000540.1:0-2340 GCA_035638015.1 Gemmataceae bacterium
CTGCGCTGTTTGATTGGCGCGCAGTTGATTTTCCTTGGCCAATTTGAACAACTCATCATCCGGCATGCTGCTCCACAGGAAATAGGAGAGCCGGTTCGCCAGCTCAAATTCATTGATGGGAGCAATGCCCGTCGGCGGATCGTTCTCAATGCGGAACAGGAAATAGGGGGAGCAAAGAGCCGCGCGGAGCGGAGCGTAGACGGACTTGGGACGGGTGAACGATTCCCCTTCCTGGGTCAGCGACCACCGCGCGAATTCCATCATCCGCTCAATTTCCTCGGGCGTCACCGGGCGGCGATAAGCGCGCGGCAAGAAAGTCTGCAGCACCAGCCGAACGCGATCCTGGTTGTTGTTGAACCGGAGCTTGACGTCTCGAATCGGCAGAAACACGCCATTGTCAGGCTCCCAGTAGGTCTTCGCTTTTGCCTCCCAATTAGGGCTTGGCTTGGCCGTCTTGTCTAGTTGAACGATCGCTTGCTCGGCCGTGCTCAGATACTGCTCCAAAAGATTGGGGGAAATCGACAACAGGTCGGCAATATTGTCAAAGCCATAGCCAATGTGGTCTGGCGGAAAATCGTCTGTCGGCTGGAAATCTTTGAAGTAGAAGAGGTCACGAACGGTGTTGATGTACTCGACCCTGGTAAGGCGGCGAACCCGGGCCACCTGCCCGAATTGGCCCGGCGTGCTGCAATTGATTCCCAGGACGTCACGATCAATCCATGTCAGCAGAACGCCTTTCTCCGCCTCACTGGGCTTGGCCCGCTTGCCCGGGGGCATTTCGCCCACCCGAATTCGTTGGGCCATGTGCTCGAACATCTTGCGATCCTTGAGCAACCTTTGCTCGACGTCGGGCTGATCGCTAAATTCCAGGCTCAAATTGCTCTTGGGTTTGTTGCCGCCGTGGCAACTCGTGCAGTATTTTTCCAAAAGAGGCGCGATGGTGGTTTTGAAGTGGGTTGGCGCCGGATATTTCGCTGGCAGCTCTGCAATGATGGGGTCTGGAGCAGCTGGCGCCATGGAGTCCGGCACCGCCCACTGCACTGTACGCAGCAATAAAAACGCCCCTACGATGACTAGAAGCAGCAGCAATCTCTTCATCGGCGGACTCCACGTTTTGCATCGCAAGGAAGGAGTGCATTACCTTGCTCTTGCGCGGCAGGTCAATCGCTGGTCTACTTCTTTTCCCTGCAAACCATCTGCGAAAACAGTATGTATACGCATTAACTTTGCCCATCATATCGCAAGCGAAACCGGTGTCCACCGAAAAGTTGAGACGTTTCTCGAACTCGAAAAGGCAAACGATCGCGATTCCCTTCGGACGCTATTGGGTTTCGAGGTCATTCCCCACCATTTTTGTTGACATGCTTTTCAGGCGTGCCTACGATGCATGATTAGTACGTATAAACAACAAATGCCATCGTGATTAAAGCGGAGTAGTTTTCCAATGGCCGTCCGCAACTGCATTTGTCGGGTGACGTGTTTCGCTATTTGTCTTTCGTTGTGTAAGCTGGCGGCCCTTGCCGGCACTCCGCAACCGACGCAGAAGAAGGTCCTCGTTCTTCAGGCCCTGGAAGTCTCCACCGACCCCGGATCACGACGACCGTCTGTTGGAATAGCGGCGTGCATCGCGGCGGCAAGGCGATGTGGCCCAAGGTGTCAAGAGATGACTTGAACAAGCTGAAGGTGCAGTCGCTCGCATACTTTAACGGCGGCCCCAACGACATCGCGACCCCGAACGCGCTGGCCGACTTTGAAGCGATCAAGAGCCTGCCGGTTTTTTATGCCAGCATCGATGTGGGACACGGCGGGACCTAAGGGCAAGCGAATGGCGGAGTATATGGGACCGTGGGCGTGGCCTGACTGAAGGGGCAACTCAAGGGAGACAAAGAATCGGCCAAGATGTTTCTGTGTAGCCCGCCCGGCCTGGCCGCAGACAAAAAGTGGACCGTCAAAGCCAAGAACTTGAAATGATGGCACAGGTGACCGATCGGTTAGGCCGCCTGCGATTAAAAAGAAGCACTGGATCATAGCTGCGGCACATTCTCTGTCGATGCAACTTTTCAAGAAAGGTCCCTATATGCCACTCCGCTTGGTCGCCTCCCTCTTCATCCTCGCCCTAACCTTCCCCACCGCCAACGCCCAGGACAAATACGTCATGGGCCCCGAATCGAAGGAGCAACAAGGCGTACCCAAGGGCGAAACCACGAAATACACCTGGGAAAGCAAGGTCTTCGCGGGCACCAAGCGCGATTATTATGTATATGTGCCCAAGCAATACGATCCCAAGCAATCGGCCTGCGTCATGGTTTTCCAGGACGGCTTCAACTATCAAAATCCGAA
>DASRAT010000541.1:0-4821 GCA_035638015.1 Gemmataceae bacterium
TGTTCCCGTCCCAAAGGTTCGGGCGAGCGTGGCATTCGTGGGATTGGACAAGTTGAGCTTGAAGGTCTCATCCGCTTCGAATTGTATATCGCCGTAGATCTGGATGGAAACCGTCTGGCTGAGCTGACCTGGGGCGAAATAGAGTGTGGCGCCGCTCAAGGCCGCATAGTCGCTGCCAGACTGCGCTGTACCATTGGACGTGGTGATGCCCACGGAGACGGTGAAGGGACTGGGGTTGGAGAGGCTCAACGTGAAATTGGCATAGGTGGACCCACCATTGCCTTCAGTGACCGCCACATCGTTGATGGTGATGGCCGGCGTATCGTCCTCGATAATCGTGCCCGTCCCTTGAGCCCGAGAGATCGTGGCATTGACGGGGTTGGAAAGATTGAGCGTGAAGGTTTCCGTGCTTTCCGTGATCGGATCGGCGGCGATATTGATCGTGACGGTTCTGCTGGTTTGGCCCGGTGCGAACGTGAGACTGCCGCTTGTGCCCTGATAATCGTTGGGCGCCGTCGCGGTGCCGTTGCCGGTGGCGTACTGGACATATACCGGCTGGGAGTTGTTGGGCGCCGACAGAGTGACCGTGAAAGTTGCGGTCGTCTGCACGTTAGTGCCTTCGACCACTGACACATCGTTGACACTGAGCGACGTTTGTTGAGCAGGCGCGAAGGTGACGAAAACGGTATTGTTCGTGCCCGTATCGATGTAGGTGGCGTTAGTGAGTGTGCTGCTCAACTGGGCGATATGGCCGGAAAAAGTGCCGACCGCCACCGTGCCATCGGCGGCCACGTCAATGTCATCGGGATTGGAAAACATGAACGGGGCGCCGTTGCTGGTGTTCAGCGTCAAGCTTTGCAGCAGTGTGCCATTGGTGTTAAAGCGAGAAATGACGCTGTTCCAGGCCGCGGTGTAAATGTCGCCGTTGGCACTGACTGCAATGCCGCGGTAGTCGGCGCTTGGCAATGTGATCGTTCGGATTTGCGCCATGCTGACCGGGTCGAAAACTAGAATCGTTGAGCCCGCCAGGCCATAAACCTTGGAGTCCAGTCCGATATTGAGGTCGGTGAAATCGGTGTTGGTGCCGAAGCGGGTAATGTTGCCGCTGACGGTGTCGAAACGCACGATGCCTTTTTGCGCGTTGCCCGCCGTGTTCATGTCGGTGGCGTAAATGAAATTCTGGTACAGCCCAAGGCCGCCGTAGCTGACGTTGCTCACCGTGCTCCAGCCGGCATAGGTGATTTGGCTCCAGGTGGAAGTGCCGGGGTTGTATGTCGCCAAATACGGCGTGAAGGTGCCGTTGTAGATCGAGACCTTGCCGCTGGCGTCTTCCTCCACATCGCGAGCGTAGTCGAAACTGCTGCCGGGTGTCGGCGGCACATTGACCGAACGGACCAGGGCGCCGGACGCCGTGTATTCGCGGAAAAGATGCTGCGGATAAGGCCCTGCCACAGTCGCGATGATATTGCCGGCAGGCGCCAGGCGGTCTTCGAGGACTTCCAGGTTTGGGCGATGATTATAAGTTTTGTGGTTATTATTGTAAATGGCGCGGAAAAGCGAGCGGAGACGACGCGTCATGAGGCACTCCCAATTTGAGGCTTTATCTGCGTGAGAGAAAAGGCCTCGGTGTCTTTGTTTTTCACGGATTGCCGGACTGCAACGGCTATCCATTGACTTCGGGGAGCGCGCAAATGTCCAGCAAGGGGTTTCCCAAACCTAGGATTGGGTTGTCGCTATGTCAAATCGTTAAGGGGGATTTCACAGGATCATCATCTTTGCGGCAGCCAGGGCGTTTTCAGTGCAGCCTCAAAATCGTATGACACCGGCGGAGGGCAGTTCGCATGGAGTACGTCATTCGAGTTGAACGGGAAAGCGGCCGTCCGCTGGCCGTTGTGCGCCGGCGGGCCAGTTTGCAAGAGCTTGCCAGGGTCGTTCCAGACGCATGCGGCACGGTGTGGAATGTCGTCCGCGGCCAAAAGCTTACCGGGGCGGGTCGACATATCGCGGTTTATCTGGACGATCAAATCAACTTGGAAGTGGGCGTCGAACTCGATGCCCCCTTTGTTGGCTACGGTGAAGTGATTGCCTCGGTCACGCGGGCAGGTCTTGTTGCCACGACCACTCATTTTGGGCCTTACGGTCAACTCCATTGGGCCCACCAGACGATTCGCCAATGGTGCGCAAACAACGGCCATACATTGGCGGGTCCAAACTGGGAGATTTACGGTCACTGGCTTGACGAATGGAAATCTGACCCAGCCAAGATCCGGACCGATGTTTTCTATCTGCTCGCCGCGGACCATTCCCCCAATCCCTGAGATGCCGCGGCCTGGTTGCGTTCCCGGCTTGCCGAATAGAATAGAGCCATGCTGTCCCACTCAGGAGATTCAAGCCATGATGCGCTGGTTGTTGGCCCCATTGCTGGCCGCTGTTTGCTTCTTGCCCGCTTTCCCCGAATGCTTGTCCTCCAGCGAGGAGACGGGCAGAGGGGAGGGAAAGGAGCAGCAACAGCGTCCGCCGAATCTCGTGATTGTGCTGGCTGACGATTTGGGCATCGGTGACCCCGGTTGCTACAACCCGCAGTCGGGCATTGCCACGCCGTATATCGACAAGCTGGCCACGCAGGGCATGCGCTTCAATGACATGCACTCGCCGTCCGCCGTGTGCAGCCCGACCCGCTACGGCATGTTGACCGGCCGGTACTGCTGGCGGACTTCGCTCAAGAAGAGCGTTTGCTTTGGGTATGACCCGCTGCTCATCGAGCTGGGCCGCTTGACGTTGGCGTCGTTGCTCAAGCAATGGAACTACATCACGGCGGCCATCGGCAAATGGCACCTGGGGCTGGGCGGCGAGAAGAAGGCCGACTATTCCAAGGTGCTCAAGCCGGGTCCCAACCAGATCGGCTTCGATTATTTCCTGGGTTTCCCCGCGGCCCTGGACATGCAGCCCTATGTGATCGTGGAAAACGACCGCGCCCTGGCGGCCCCAACCGCGTTCATGCCGGCCAGTCAATCCCAGCGCCAGGGCGGTCCGGGGTTTTGGGAAGCAGGGCCATGCGCGCCGGGATTCAAACATGAGGAAGTGCAGCCGCTTTTCACGGCCAAGGCGGTGGAGTTCATCGGCAAACAGAAAAAGGACAAGCCGTTTTTCCTTTACTTTCCGCTGACCGCCGTCCACCATCCCTGGCTGCCGACCAAAGAGTTTCGCGGCAAAAGCAAGGCGGGGCCTTACGGCGATTTCGTCCAGCAGATGGACGCAACGCTGGGCCAGATCATGAAGGCGCTAGACGACGGCGGCCACAGCGACAACACCTTGATCATCTTTGCCAGCGATAACGGCGCCGAGTGGCTTCCCGAAGAGATCAAACTTTTCAAGCACAAAGCCAACATGGATTGGCGCGGCATGAAGGGCGACATCTGGGAAGGCGGTCACCGCGTGCCGTTCATCGCCCGCTGGCCGGGCAAAATCAAAGCCGGCGCCACCAGCGACGAGACGCTGTGCCTGGTGGACGTGCTGGCAACCACGGCCGCCGTCGTTGGCGCCAAGCTGCCCAACGACGCCGCCGAAGACAGCTTCAACTTTTTGCCGATCCTGCTGGGCGAAAAGCCGGCCCAGCCGATTCGTGATTTCATGATCTACCACTCGTTTGACGGCAGCTACGGCATTCGGCAAGGTCCATGGATGCTGACCCCCATTCTCGGCTCGGGCGGCTTTACTCAGCCTGCCCAGGTGCCACCAGTGGCCGGCGGCCCACAAGGGCAGCTCTACAACCTGAAAGACGACCCCCGCCAAACGAAAAACCTCTGGCTCGCACAGTCAGACCAAGTACGGCGTTTGACGGCTTTGTTGGAGAAAGCCATCAAGGATGGTCGGACACGGCCTGGGCCGAAAGGCCCTTGAGCGAAACGCGATGCCCGAAAGCAGTTGAATCGTTGCTTTGCAATCCATTTTTTCCGCCGCAGCCTAGCTGCGAAGCGGAGCGCGTTTCGTCGGCGAGAGCACACATGCAGTTGACCTGGCTCGCCCTGGCACCCAATCACGCTTTTTTCCGACTCGCCACATACATTGCGACATACTCCTGGACCGTCGTCCCCGCCACCGCCTGGCCGATCACGTCTAGCGGCAAGTCCTCCAGCTTGTGGAAGCGAATGCAGGCCTTGCCCATTTCGAGCTTTTTGCCCGCCTTTTGGAAAGCCTCTTTGAGCCAGCCGGTTTTTTTCTCGCTGCCGTAAACGCACATAAGGTGGATCGCATAATAATTTTTCTGGGCCGCAAGTCCTGCATAACACAACGGTTGGCCGTTGTAGGTGTCTGGCAAAAGTTCGAGAGGGACTTCATAGTTGATCATGCCGTAGCCCATGGCTTCGCGGTAGCCCCTGGGCAGATTGCGGACAATCACGTCGCGCACCGCGGACACGACTGCTCGGCGGTCTTCCGGCAATTCCTTGAGGTATTCCCGCACTGTCTTTGCGCTGCTCTTGACCATGGCAATATCTCAGCCTCAAAAAACAAGGGGCCGGAAGTCGTTTCAAGTTTGAACGACTTCCGGCCTTTTCTGCCGCTTCCACGTCGGCCTCACGGCTCGACGCTCACCCCTACAGATACTCATACCCAATCTGAAACGTAATGCGTCCATCCGGCAGCCGGCGGATATTGGTGATATGCACCGACAGGCCGCCGCCGAGCTGGGAGCGGCTCGACGGGATGGTATACGGTGTGAACGCATCGTTCGCAGTGCTTGGGAATGGCACCGCGTCCAGGTGAACACGCGGGCCTGTGGGGCCTTCCACGCCGTGGGCTTCCTCCAAAATAGGCCGGCCA
>DASRAT010000542.1:0-4958 GCA_035638015.1 Gemmataceae bacterium
TGCCAATGTATGAAGTGCGCGGTGCGTTGCCATTGGCGCAGGCCCTTGCGCAGCCCCTTTCGCAAGGATACCCGATTTGGGCAGGCAAACTCCAGAGGCTGGGCAAAAAAGTTCGAAGATTCTAAAAAAAGGTGTTACGAAGACAGCGCTCGCGCCGCCAGCGCAGCTGTCAAGCCAGCAACGGCTTAAAGGTTCATTTGGAAGCCCTTCTTGCCGCACGACCAAATTTTTCGTCAAAAACTCTACATTCTGCCCAGATTACTGTTGACTCTTTTTTTGACTATCTTTACCATTCCTCTCAGTTGATTGTTTTTGACATTATCTGAATGGCGATAGTTAGGAAAACTGTAACGCCCCAATGGAACGGAATGTGCATATCACTCCCTTCCATGTGACTTGTTCTCAGCTTGTCGCCCTTTTGATTTGCATCGTGTTGGCTCCAGCCCAAAGCTTCGCATAGAGTGCGTGGGTGGTATTCCATTGTTCGTTAGCAGGAGGTGTTTCATGTACAGTGTAGTGTTGGCAATGGCGCTCGCAGGCAGCGCCGAAGCCCCGGATTGTCATTGCTGTCAGACCAATAACTGCGGTTGCCAAGGCGTCTCCACTGGCTGCTTTGGTGGGTGCCTGGGTGGCAGGGGTGGCTGCTTCGGCGGTTGCATCGGCAATCGCGTCGGCTGCCAGGGTTATGTCGGCTGCCAGGGTTACGTAGGCGGCCAGGGTTACGTCGGCTGCCAAGGCGGCGTCGTTGTGGTTCCCGCCCAACAGATGCCCAAGACAGAGACCGTGCCCGATCCCAAGATCAAGAAGACCGCGAATGGCCCGGCGCCGGCGACCATCGTAGTCAGCCTGCCGGCCGACGCCAAGCTGAGCATCGACGGCTATGTCAGCACCCAGACGTCAAGCCAACGCGTGTTGGTGACGCCGCCCCTTCAACCTGGCCAGGAGTTTAGCTATACTCTGGTTGCTGAAACGACCAGCAACGGCCAACCGATGAGCCAGCAGCAGGTTATTACCGTGCGTGCCGGTCATCAAACGCCGGTGAGTTTCAACTTCGCGCCAACCTCCACCGGCCGCTAGCTGAATACCGCACGGCTACGGGGTTTTAGCATCTGGAGCCGACGACCCCGGCGCGGTGTGGTGAGCAGTGAATGGCTGAATGTGGGAAGACGCGTGCGTTGCAGAAAGCGCTGGACAACAGGTCACCTATTGTCCAGCGCTTTCTGTTTTCTATTTTCAGCCATTGCTTCCTATTCCATCGCATTTTCGCTACAGCCCATACCTTCCCATCTCCGATCATAATTGCGTCGTTACCTCAAGATGCGGATCTTCCCGCGCGTTCGTTGCTGCATGGAGGCAGTGACGCATGTTCCACCCCATTGGTCGCTTCGCGGCGACACATCCCTGGGTCATTTGCGCAGTTTGGGTCATCGTCGGCGTATTACTCGCTGTCGTCGCCCCGAACTGGGATGGCCGCACACAGGACGACGACATCCGCTTCCTGCCTGACCGCTGCCCCAGTGTCCGCGGCTATCAGCTAATGCAAGAGGCATTTCCCGAAGACGTTTTCGCCAGCCGGCTCGTCTTCGCGGTGGAACGCCAAGACACTCCGCTCACCGACGCCGATTTTGGGGTGGTCAAGCAGCTGATGCAAGACCTGGAACAGCTGCGCAAAGATCAGCCTGAACTGGGAATCGGCAAGCCTTGCTGTTGCCGTGATGGGATCGTCGGCGGCCGATTGCTCAGCAATGACAAGCATTGTACACTCATTCAAGTGCCGCTCGCCAGCCCGTTTCTGGCCCTGCAAACGCAGGCCGCCGTTGATCGCGCCAAAGAAGTATTGCAAAAACGGATCGCCGAGACTGGCCCGAATGCTCCGCAGCTTTACGCCACCGGCTCCGCGGGCATCGGCCGTGATCTGGTCACCGCCGCCGGCGACAGCCTTGACGGCACTACCCTGGCTACCATTGCTTTGGTCATCATCGTGTTGCTTCTGGTTTACCGGGCGCCTTTGCTCGCGTTGATTCCGCTGGTCACCATTGCCATGTCGGTCTGGGTGGCCATGGAATTGCTCGCCTTGATGACGCTGTTGCCCGGCGTTCATCTGGTGAACATCAGCAAGGTGTTTGCCATTGTGATCCTGTATGGCGCGGGCACCGATTATTGCTTGTTCCTCATCAGCCGTTATCGCGAAGAGCTGACGGCTGGGCATCCAGTGCCCACGGCTCTGGGCCTGAGCGTCGGAGCGGTTGGCGCCGCGTTGGCGGCCAGCGCCGGCACGGTGATGTGCGGCCTCGGTTTGATGGGGACCGCCGAGTTCGCCAAGGTGCGTTACGCCGGCCCGGCGATCGCGCTCAGTCTGGGTGTTGCTCTGGTCGCATCGCTGACGCTGACGCCAGCTCTGCTGCGGCTGGCGGGCAAAAATGTGTTTTGGCCAGGCAAGCCGCCACAAGTCCGCAAGTTGTTACTGACTCGCCGCGAACGTGAAACAGGCCTTTGGAGCTGGATTAGCCACTTTGTCGCCGATCACCCAGTGTTGACGATGGCTGTCGCGGTGTTGGCACTGCTGCCATTGGCTATTTTGGGCTGCAACGTCAAACCGAATTACCGGCCGACGAGCGAATTGTCACCGACATCCGACAGCGTCCTGGGGTTGGCCGCCATTCAGCGACACTTTCCTGTTGGCGAAACGGGACCGCTGACAGTGCTGCTGGTCTCCTCCACGGATTGGACCAGCAAGACGGGGCA
Organism: Gemmataceae bacterium; assembly: GCA_035638015.1. Taxonomy (GTDB): domain Bacteria; phylum Planctomycetota; class Planctomycetia; order Gemmatales; family Gemmataceae; genus DASRAT01. The sequence continues at coordinate 2,746 of DASRAT010000542.1, forward strand.
AGTGGAATTGGATCACCTCAGCCGCGGTTTCGCCAGTTTGCCGGGCGTTGCCGAGGTGCGGAGTTTGAGCCAGCCACTCGGCAAACCCATGTCCATCTTGGGAACCGCTGGAAGCTTGTTTCAGCAAGGTCGCAAGGACGCGTTAGCTCATTATGTTTCGAAACTGCCCGGCGACGGCACGGCCCGCCATGTCACGCGCATCGACCTGATCCTTGACGGCGACCCGTTCGACGCGGCCAGCACGAAAACGATGAGCCTGGTGCAAAGCTGGCTGCGCGACGAACTGCCGAGTTTGACGGTGCTGAGCGACTTGCGAACGGAGATTTTTGGGGTCACCGCCAATTCGCACGACCTGGCCCAGGTGACCGAAAGCGATCGGGTGCGTGTCAATCTTTTGATCCTGGCTGGCATATTTATCATTCTTTTGGTTCTGGTGCGCCGGCCTGGTTTCGCCCTGTATTTGCTGGTAACGGTGCTGTTCAGCTATTTCGCAACCCTTGGCGCAACGCGGCTGGCCGGCGTTCTTTGGACCGGCCACACGCTGGAGCAAGTTGATTGGCGAGTGCCGTTTTTCCTGTTCACGATCCTGGTGGCCGTGGGCGAGGATTACAACATTCTGCTGGTCACACGCGCGCTGCAGGAACGCGAGAAATACGGCGCCCGCGAAGGAATGCGGCGAGCCCTGGCACGGACGGGGAGCACCATCACGTCCTGCGGATTGATCGTGGCCGGCACCTTCGCGACCTTGATGTTGGCGAAACTGAACACGCTGAAACAGATTGGCTTCGCACTGGCCTTTGGTGTGTTGTTGGACACATTCATCGTGCGGCCGCTGCTGGTGCCGGCGTTTGCTATGCTGTTTTGGAAGGATGAAATCAAGGAGCCGCCGCACAAGGAAGATATTATTCTTGCTCAGTTGGCGCAGTATCGGAAGGCGAGTTGACCCTCTTTGACAACTCTGGCATGATGTCCCCCTCTTTACCCACGGAGGGAGGGCCGCATGCAAACAACCACGTCCGTTCCTCGTTCTTTCCTGGCTTGCCTGCCTTTCCTGTGGTCCAGCGTTCTCTTTCCTGGCAAGTCTGACCAAACAACTGCCTGGCGTTGGCCGGCATTGCTTCTTTTGCTTCTTTTGCCTGGGTTGCTGCTTTACCCCTGTTTGTCGTTTTACCTTTTCGAGCCTGACGAAGGCCGCTACGCCGAGATTCCGCGCGAAATGCTGCTGCACGGCGAATGGATCACGCCGCTCTTGCAAGGCGAGCTGTATCTGGACAAACCGCCGTTGCTGTATTGGCTGGTGATGCTGAGTTATTCAATCTTCGGCGTTCATGATTGGGCGGCACGGCTGATTCCGGCCTTGGCGGTTCATGCGGCTGTCCTTCTTGTTTATCTGATTGGCCGGCGCGGCCTGGGCGAGCGGACTGCATTTCGCGGAGCGTTGATTTTGACGCTGACCCCCGGTCTGCTGGGCATTGGCCGTTTGTTGACGATGGATGGCCTTTTAACGCTTTGGACCACGCTTGGCTTGCTGGCGGGTTTTGAAGCGACTCGAACGCCAGCGCTCAAGCGCGGATGGTGGCTGCTGGCGGCGGCGGCCTGTGGTTTGGGTTTGATGACCAAGGGTCCGATCGCATGGATTTTGGTTTTGCCGCCGCTTTGGCTGCAGCGCCGCCTGACGGGTGGCGGCGCCGAGGTGCGTTGGTGGGATTGGCTGGCGTTTCTTGCCATTGGCACTGTCATCGCGCTGCCGTGGTATGCCGCGCTGTGTTGGTCAAACCCTGCGTTTGCCCGGCATTTTCTGTGGGATCACAACATCATGCGCTTCCTGCAGCCGTTCGATCACCTGGAGCCAGTGTGGTATTACTTGCCGCTTCTGGCGATTGCCCTGCTGCCGGCGACGTTATTGCTGATTCCAATGGCCCGCTATCTTGGCGCCGGCGATGCCCGCGTGGCCGCGACGCGGTCGTCTGAACTTGGCTTCATGCTGCTGGCGGGGTTGTGGTGCGTTTTATTTTTCTCGGTCTCGGGGTCCAAGTTGCCCACTTACATCCTGCCGGCGTTGCCGTTGCTGGCCTTGGCTTTGGGGCACTTTCTGGCGCACAGCGATTGGGGGCAGGCGCGGACCGTAAAAGTGCTGGCAAGTTTGGGCCTGACCATGCAATTGCTCGGCCATTTCGTGTTGGTGCCATGGTACGCCGAATATCGTTCGCCGC
>DASRAT010000543.1:0-3345 GCA_035638015.1 Gemmataceae bacterium
GGGACTGCCACTCGCGCCATTGATGGATTGCACAGTATCGCTGAGATTACTATTGATTTGCTCTGGGCTCTTGCGGTGGCGGAAAAACTCCAGATATGTTGGTCCAATGAGAATGATCGCCGCTGCGACCCAGAAGCAAAATACAGACGGGAAAAGCATCCAAAAACTCGTGCGGTTGGCCTGGGATTCGGCGCGCTGACGGGAATTGGTGCGATAGCTGTTGGCCAGTTCGTGCAAAGTGGCGGCGCTGTCGGTGCCCAACCGTTCGGACTGTGTCAGCAGCAAGGTGAAATTGCGGACTTCGGGTGACGGCACGCGGTCTGACCATTGTTTGAGCGCGTGTTCGAGGCTGCGCAGTTCCGCGTGCTTGCAAACAATCGCCAACTCGCGGGATAGGATGGGTGACTGCCGCCTGAGTTGCGTGGCGGTTTGGCGCAGGGCCGCCACTAATCCCTGGCCGGCGCTCAAGCACAACACCAGCAAGTCGATGGACAAGGGCAAATCGCGCTCGATCGCTCGGGTCTGCCGGCGCCTCCAGGATAGCAGGACTACGCGCGGCAGACTGTAGGCCAGCACCGCCAATAGAAAACCGATCAGAAAGACCTGGGCGGCGCGTTCTTCGTCCACCAAGAACATAACCAGAGCGGTGCATGCCAGCACACACAGGGCTGCCACGGCGCGAAAGGCCGTGTATTCGCCAAGGGCCGTCGGTTCGTAAATGCCGGCCGAACGCAATTCCTTGTGCATTTCCTGCATTTTGGGCTGCAAGGTCGTGATCGCAAACGCCTGGTCGGCAACGACGGCTTCATCCACCTCTGGTGCGGTTGACGGCACGGCGGGGCTGCGGCGAAACATCAAGTACAATCCGAAGATGCCCGATGTCACGACAAAGAAAGTGATTGCAGCGGGCATCCATTCCAGCATGGGGATCATGACCGGGTTCCTTAATAGTCACTACGGAGCAGCCAGTACAACCACAAGCAGCCCAACACTTCGAGGCCGCCCGAAATCGCCAACAGCCGCAAACCGCTTGTTGTCGACGTGAAGCGGCTCATGGATTCCGGCTGCAACAACATGGAACCGACAAACAGGACCGGAGCGGCAATCGCCAGAAAGATGGCGGTCACGCGGCCCAGAGCGGTGGCGGCCAGGAAATAGCCACGGAACAGATTGCGATCACGCACGCTCGTGGCGAGCCGATCCAAAAGCAGCGACAGGTTGCCGCCGACGTTGCGGTGCAGCGACACCGTCATGACAAAGGCATCGAAGTCCACCATGTTGAGGCGGCCAGCTACGCTCTGCAGCGCGGAAGTTACCGCCAGGCCCAATTTGCATTGCTCCACGGCCTGGTTCAATTCTTTGGCCATGGGCAATGGTCCCATTTGGGCGGCGGTCGTGAGGGCCTGGTCGATCGTCAAGCCAGCGCGCATGGATCGGGACATGAGAAAGAAAACGTCCGGCATCTGATGCTGCACTTTGCTGCGCCAACGCAGACGCAGAACGTGCAGAATCAACAGTGGGATTAACACGGCGGTTGCCAGGGCCATGGTTACCGACAGCAGGTCTTCTTGCAGTAAATAAACCAAGCCGCAGGCCAGGATGGCCCACAAGGCTGTCATGATCAGGACGTAATCTGGCGTCCAGCCAGTGCCGGTTTGGCGGACCATGGCGCGAAATCGCCGATCCAGATTTTCGGCCCACGAGCGGGCTGGCGCCTGGTCTTCCGCGAGAATCAATCCTTCCAGCGGCTCGTCCTGCGATTGTTTTTTTCCGAGCTTACGGATTCGCTCGGCCAGCCAACTCGCAGGGAGATAGATGACGAGAAAAACCGCTGCCACCGCGATCACGATACCCAACAAAAAAAGCGACTGAGTCATACGCCAAACCCTTCCTTGACAGAATCCTCACGCCGCGAGCGGCAATTCACGGGCCGTAAACATATCCGGCGGCAGGTCAATCCCCGCCAGGTGAATGCGTTCCAAAGCGCGTGGCACTTTGCCAGTCGCATAAAAGCTGCCGATGGCCTGGCCGTCGCGGACACCCGTTTGCTTGAATACGAACAGATCACGCACGCGATAAGCGCGCCCGGTTCTGCCGCGCCCAATTTCGCAAATGCGAGTGATTTTGCGTGCCCCACCCTTGAGCCGAGCCAGGTGCACCACCATTTGGACCGCGGAGCCGATATAACCGCGGACCACCGTCAGCGGCATGGAAAAGCCGGCCATGGTCACCATCATTTCCAGACGGGACAAGGCGTCGCGGGCATCGTTGGCGTGGATGGTGGTCAACGAGCCATCGTGGCCGGTGTTCATGGCTTGCAACATGTCGAGCGCTTCTAGGCCACGACATTCGCCGATGATAATGCGATCGGGCCGCATGCGCAAACTGTTACGCACGAGATCGCGCTGGGTGTATTCCCCGGCGCCTTCGGGATTGGCCGGCCGCGTTTCCAGGCGAACCACGTGTTTTTGCTGTAATTTCAACTCCGCGGAATCTTCGATCGTGACCAGACGCTCGTCGTCCGGTATGAAGCGGGAAAGGGCGTTGAGGAGTGTTGTCTTGCCGGCGCCGGCCCCGCCGCAGACGACCGTGTTGATTCGCGCTTCGACGGCAGCCCGAAGGTAAGTGAGCATGTCGGGGGCCACCGTGCAATTGGCAAGCAAATCTTCCGCCCCCAAACGCACACCGAAGCGACGGATGGAAAGCACGGGGCCGTCGAGGGCCAGCGGCGGAATGATGGCGTTGATACGTGATCCGTCGGGCAAACGCGCGTCCACCAACGGCGAGGATTCATCGACGCGCCGTCCGACCTGGGCGCTGATGCGCTGGATCACTTCAATGAGATGGTGGTTGTCGGCAAAGACGACAGGCGTCTCCACGAGCCTACCACCGCGTTCGATCCAGACCTGGTTAGGGCCGTTGACGAGCACGTCGCTGACGGTCGGATCGTGCATCAATTGGTCGAGCGGGCCAAGACCAAACGTTTCGGCCAGGATCTCGTCAACCAGTCGTTCGCGTTCGCCGTCGTTCATTTTTTCCGGCGACTGCTCGGCCAGGCGTTTCGCCAGCACGCGCACTTCGCGGCGCAGCCGTTCCAGCTTGATGTTGTCCAGCCGGGAAATGTCGAGCATTTCGACGAGCTGGCGGTGCATCTGCATCTTGAGCTGCTGAAAACGCTGCGGCACGCTGGAGTGGCCGTTCGTCGCTGGAGCAGTGGCGGATAGTGGCATGGTTGGACCTTATTGCACAAACCTTACCTTGCAAAGGTAGGGATTGGGGATGGTAGTACCGTTGATGCCGCGGTGCGTGAAATCCGTGATCGCCGCGGGCGTGGACAACATGGTT
>DASRAT010000544.1:0-6145 GCA_035638015.1 Gemmataceae bacterium
TCGATGCCGTTGTGGATCATCTTGACGAAATGCCCGGAACCGGCGGGGCCGCAATAGAGATAGCCGTCTTCCGCGGTGCCGCCCATTTTTTCGCGGCCGGGAGTGCGTGAAATTTCGCCGCGACCGGGGGCCAACGCCTTGAAGATGGGATCAAGATGTTGCACCGTCTCTTTATCCCCGCCGATCATCATGCAGTAGCCGCGATCTTTGCCCCAGACGCCGCCGCTGGTGCCAACGTCAAGATAATGGAGGTTCTTTGCCTTGAGGGCTTTGGCCCGGCGGGCGTCGTCCTTGAAGTGGGAGTTGCCGCCGTCGATGAGGATGTCCCCTGGCTCCATGAGCGCGGCCAAGTCGTTGACGGTGCTTTCCGTCGCAGCCCCGGCGGGAACCATGATCCACGCCGCCCGCGGCTTGGTGAGTTTCTTGACAAAGTCCTTTAGGTCCGCGCCGCCGGTGGCGCCCTTGCCGGCAAGCGCTTTAACGGCATCGGGGCTGCGGTCGTAAACAACGCAGTTGTGGCCGCGACTCATGAGCCGTTCGACCATGTTGCCGCCCATTCGTCCCAGGCCGATCATTCCTAATTGCATGGTGGTGTCTCCGTGGTGGCGTTTGGTGTCTTGTGGCGTCAGTGATTTTGTACGTCTTGGGTCCATTCCGGGAACTCCGAGCGCCATAATTCAATTGGCGGATGTCGTTTAGCCGCGACGCGCAGCGGAGCGCTCCGCTGCGCGTCGCGGCTAAACAAAACACCGCGGCCGGCAACCGCACGCTGCCCACCCCCACGTTGTGGAGGATGGTCAGGAGCAAGTCGCCGGCCGCGGCGTCAATTTATGATGAACCGGCAATCGCTTGCCGGATAAAAAAAATCAATCCTTCATTCAATCATCCCTTTGCTTGCGGCCCCGGTAGTGAGAGGCCGTGTGCTGATCTGAAAGGCCCGTGCCGAGTGAGCGCCGCCGGACGCCTGGTAGGTCTCATTTTTCAGGGCCGGGAAAAACTGCTCCCAGCTACCATAGTTCGCGTCCTGCTTGTACCACAGCCGCATCAGGGCAACGGTGAAGGCACTGCCTGCCTGGCCGGGATTGACGCCCTTGTAACCAGCACTGGCCTCGGTGCCGTCCTGGGCGGCCGTGATGTTGACGATGCCAATCGGCTTGAGCAACAAATTTCGAACAAGAGCGACGTTCACCGTCGGTGCTGCTTCCCGGGTTAATCCGAACGCCTCCTCACCTTTGATCAGGGACGAGCAGCAGTCCGTCAAAATCATCAGGGCCCGTGGCGATTTGGCCTGAAGAATGGCCTTGATGTCCTTGCGATGCAGGTCGCCGCCATCGACGACGAGCGTGTGTGTTTGTTCAGGCCGCTTCATGTTGGTGATACCGCCATGGCCAGAGTGGTACACCATCACGTTGTCATTCTTACCGATCTTCATGCCGCGCAGGTGGTTGAGAATCTCGGCCGCCGAGTAGACTTTACCTGTTTTTTTGTTGATCCCTGTTAGATCGTGGAAAATGACCCGGGTTTTGTCCTGTGCAAAGGCCGCATTGATGGCCTTTTTCATGGCGGCGATGTCTTTGAGATCGGCGTTGCCGATGCCCTTGTCGTGGCCGGCCACCAGCAAAACGACATGGAGCTTGTCGGCTTCGGCGGGGCGATTACCGTTCGTTTGCGCCCAAAGGGGAATGAAAGCCTGGAGGCTCACCAGCAGGGCCAGGACAGGGCCAGATACCAATAACATCTTACCGGTTTGACGAATGTTCACGGCTTGCCTCTCCAATCAGGGAAGGACTCGAGTTTCGCGGGTCACCTTCCCATACGGAGGCAAATCGAAGCTGTGACAAAAAAAAAGCGGGGGTCAGGAATTTTAGCCTGACCTCCGCGACTTTGGGGAGAGGTACTGATTCACGGCCGCAGCTGCCGCAGCACGTCAAAGGTCGAGATGACGCCCACCAGCACGCCATTGTTGTCCACGACAAACAGGCGATGCACGTTCAGCGACAGCAGGTCGTGAACGACCCTCGCTGCCGTCGCATCCGGTTCGACGCAAAACACCGCAGGTGTCATGAGATCGCGGACGCAAGTGCGATCCACCTTTTCAACCTGATACCCTTTGCCCAGCATTTCCCCTTCGGAGGTATGTAACTCCTCCTTGTGGAAATACTCCGGGGCCTTGCGGAGATACTCGGTCGTTTCGCGGTCATGGATCAAGAGGTCGCTGCGGCTCAAGACGCCGACCGGCCGGCCTGCGGCGTCAATCACCGGGGCGGCGCTGAAGCCCTTGTCGATGAGCAGGTTGACCGCCTCTCGCAAGGTGGCGTCCTCGCGTACCGACACTGGATTGGCCGTCATCAATTCAGCAGCTGTTTCCGCCTGGAGGGCCAGGTGCGGGGCAGTTTCAAGCATGGCGTTCATGGCGAGGCTCCTTTCAGGTTGGGTGGGTGAATCCCACCAGCTTTCAAGTAGGGTGGGTGGAACCCACCAGCTGTCAAGCTTTTTCAAGTACGGTGGGTGGAACCCACCAGCGGTGGTTAGTATGCCACCATTTCTCTCACCTTACCAGCGTTTCCCGTGTTGGCGGGTGCTGACCGGGTAAGATCGGCCTTGGCCACCGCGGCCAGTACGTCCGTGCTGGAGACAACGCCTTCCGGTTTGCCATTCGGGCCAGTGACAATGACCCGATGAATATGGGCATCGACCATCATCCGGGCCAGGGCGCCGATGGTGGTGGTTGGGGCGACCATCACCGGATCGCTGGTCATGTAGTTGCCGACGGCGTCGTCGGGTAACAACCCCGGATCGACAATCTGCCAGGGCGAACAAAAATGAGCGTTGCCGTGCCGGGTCTGGGCAGGCGCTTTGGCATTTTCGACCCAATGAATGAAATCAGTTGACGACAGCACGCCGACGCAGCGTCCATCGCTGTTGACGACTGGCGCTCCGGTGACACGTGCCTGTGCAAGGAGATGGGCCGCCCCTTGCAGCGACATTTCCTCGGGGACCATGACCACCGACTCTGTCATCAGGTCGGCGGCGGTCAATTGCAGCAGTGGTTTCGTTGGGGAGACCATGACACACCTCCTTTTGGGGGACTGCCAGCCGCGGGCGGCTTGGCACTTGTTCTCAAAGAGCAAAGGCCGTGCCCGATTGGCTGTAATCCTCGCAGTTGAAAAAACATGAGGGAAACACGGGTTTTTTCATCAGGTTTGAGAGGAGTTGGCCGTACCAGGGTGAACCTCCAGCGACCCAGATGAGCGATTCCGGCACATGTAAGGAGTCCGATCCGCTCATGTTTTGCCGAATTCAAAATTGAAAACCAAACCCATTTTTCCGGCATTCTCCACCCATCCGGCACTCGCGGCAAATCGGTAAAACTCCCCCCGCCCCCCGCCAGATTCGCCACACCCCCACTATCCGCACTGTCTTCCCTTGGCACCACGCCCTGCCGCCTGCTAAAATCAACACGTTCGCCAACACGACGAAGGCCCTCCTCCGCACGGATTGCGCCCCCCTTCAGGATGAAGCCCCACTCCTTTGCCGTGGATGGCCGTCAGTCAAGGTTCCTCTCCAATGGGATCCCTCATCATGTTTCGCACCAAGTTTAGCGCAGTTCTTTTCGTTTTCTTGTTCCTCGCGGCCTCCAAGGCCAACGCCCAGGAGCCAATCCGGTTCGCCCGCACGCCTGACATTTCGCCTGACGGCAAGCAAGTCGCCTTCAGCTATCTCGGCGACATCTGGGTCGTGGAAGCCATCGGCGGCGTCGCCCGCCCGGTGACCATGCACGAAAAACACGACATCTATCCGGTCTTCAGCCCTGACGGCAAAAAGATCGCGTTCTCCTCCAATCGCCACGGCAGCTACGACGTGTTCACCGTCCCGGTTCAGGGCGGCAAACCCAATCGGCTGACCTTTGACTCCGCCGACGATTTCGTCAACGCCTGGACGCCCGACGGCAAGTCGATTCTTTTCACGTCCAATCGCGGCACAGCCTTTCCGGCCACGGCCGAGATGTATCTGGTGCCCGTGGTCGGCGGCCGGGCCAAGCGCGTCACCGCCAACGAAGGCCGCGACGGCGTCTTCTCCCCGCATGGCGACATGATCGCCTACGTCCGCGGCCCGGGCCTCTGGTATCGCAAGTTTTATCGTGGCTCCTCCAATGACGATATTTGGATCGCCAACACCGACGGCACCAGCAACCAACGCGTCACTAGCTTCGAGGGCAATGACAACTCGCCCATGTGGTCGCCCGATGGCAAAACCATTTATTATGTGACCGACAACGGCCAGGCTGTAGGCACACCGGCCAACATCGTGGCACAGGAGATTAATCTCGGCCGCAGCGGCGCGCTCACCGTGTCCAGTCCGCCCAAGGCGCTCACCTCCCACAAGGACGAGTCGGTTCGCCGCGCTCGCCTCAGCGGCAATGGGCAGTGGATCGTGTATGAATGCGGCGCTGATCTTTGGATTGTTTCCACCAAAGGCGGCACACCGCGTAAACTCGCCATCGAGGTTCACGCCGACGATAAAACCAATCCCGAAAAGGTTGTTACCTATACCTCCGGCATCACCGAGTTCGCGATTTCCAATGATGATTTCTCGGTTGCTCTGGTGGTGCACGGCCAGATCTTCGGCATGAATCGCGGCAGTCTCAAGGCCCGTCGCCTGACCAACAGCGCGGCTTACGACCATGCCCCCGCCTGGTCGCCCGACAGCAGCAAGCTGATCTTCCTTTCGGACCGCGGCGGCCATGAGGACATCTGGCTGCTCGAATCCGCCGAAGGCGGCAAGGGCACGCTCCTCAAAGCCAACAACTTCAAACTTACCCAGCTGACCAAAACCGAGGACGCTGAACAGGGCATCAACTTCTCGCCGGACGGCAAGCGCATTTCGTTCCTTCGCAACGGCAAGTTGCTGACCATGAAACCCGACGGCAGCGATGTGAAAACCGTCGTCAACGACACGCGCGTCATCGACTATGAATGGTCGCCCGACAGCAAGTGGATCGCCTATGCCCGGCTCGACGGCAACTGGTCGAGCGAAATCTACATTATTCCCGCGTCGGGTCCCACCGCCGGCGATCCCATTCGCAATGTGACCCGTTATGCATTGTTCAACGCCGGCATCACCTGGAGCCAAAACGGCAAGCTGGCCTTCCTCAGCGAACGCCGGGCCAATGGGCCTACCAGCATGTATGTCATGGCCCTGCAAAAACCATCGGTGAGCGGGGGCGGCGGCGCCAGCCAAGGCGAAATTGATTGGGAAGACATTCACTTGCGCGTTTACCAACCCACGTCCAACGCAGCCACGGAAGGATCGATTTCGCCGGACGGCTCGCTCATCGCCTTCCGTTCGCAACAAAACGGCGACGACCTTTGGGTCGCGTCCGTCAACGGCAAGGACACGACGCGGCTTACCTCGGGCAACATGAAGCCCTCGCAGATCACCTGGTCCAAGAGCATGAAGAATTTGATCTACTTCCTCGACGGCTCCGGCAATGTCCGCATGGTGAGCGCCTCGACCGGTCTGACGGCGCCCACCGGCGGCGCAACGGGTGCATCGCCGACCAGCTCCAACAACACCTCCCCGGTCCCCTTCCAGGCCAAGATGCTGGTCAAACGCGATGAAGAGTTCACCGAGATGTTTGAACAAAGCTGGCGAGCCTTGCACGAAAACTTCTACGACACGAAATTCCACGGCGCCGACTGGAACGCCATCCGCGAAAAGTACCGCCCGCTGGTCAAGCACGTCGCTCTGCGCGAAGATTTTTACGACCTCATCAGCCTGATGATGGGAGAATTAAACGCATCCCATCTGGGCATCCAGGCCGCGGCGCCCGCCGCGCCGGAACAAGTTACGGCCGACCTGGGCGTGCTGTTTGACGACAAATTCGAAGGCCCCGGCCTGCGCGTTGCGGAGATTCTCAAACGCGGCCCTAATGACAAGCGTGGTCTCGGCCTCAAGGCCGGCGACATCATCATGAGCATAGATGGCGTCGCCCTGACCAACGACATGGACCCCGCCAAGGCCCTCAATGACAAAGTTAACGAAACCGTGGTCTGCGAGGTCAAGAGTTACCCCGAGTCCACGTTCATTCGCAAAGTCGAGCTTCTGGCCGTCGGCCGTCAAGGCATCAAAACTCTGATGTATG